>CAZZYB010000055.1:0-2633 GCA_964658125.1 uncultured Acetobacteraceae bacterium
AGCAACATCAGGCACAGGCGAGCCAGCGCGCCGAGCAGGCCCAGCAACAGCAGGTGCAACAACAGGCCCGCCAGCAGCAGATGCAGCAACAACAAGCGCAACAGCAGCAGCGCGTACAGCAGATGCAGCAGCAACGTCCTGCACCCCAGGCACCGCGAGTAGAAGCTCCTCGCCCAGCGCCGGCTGCGGCACCTGCGCAGGCTCAGCGCCCCGCTCCCGCACCACGCGAAGAACACCCTCGCTAATCAACGCAAGAGCAAACGGCCCGCCATCGCGGCGGGCCGTTGCGCGTTCTGGCTTACGCGATAGCCAGTTGCACCAGCAGCACCGCATTCAACGTGACGATGATCCCCACGCAGACCCAGCCCGCGATCCGCGTCCTTGGCGCGGAGGCGAAGTCCGACATCACACTATGGCGGTTAGTCAGTATCAAGAGCGGAATCAGCGCCGCCGGCAGCGTAAAGCTCAACACCGCCTGTGACAGCACGATAATCTTCAGCGGCGAGAACCCTGTCGCGATCACCGCGATGGCCGGAATGATCGTGATCAGCCGCCGTAGAAAGATCGGGAACCGGATGTGCAGAAAGCCTTCGATGATGACCTGTCCGGCCATCACGCCCACCGTCGAACTCGACAGCCCGGAGCACAGCAGCGCCACCGCAAACGCGCCCGCGGCCATCGGCCCCAGCAGCGGTCCCAGCGTCTTGTACGCCACCTCGACATCGTTCACAACGACGCCATGCGTAAACGCCACAGCCGCCATGATGATCATCGCGGAGTTGATCAGCCACGCCCCGTTCATTGCCACAAATACGTCGATCAACTCATAGCGCAGGTACTCCCGCAGCATCGCGGGCAACACACGCTTCGGCGGCTGGGCCATCTCCTCCAGCCGCGGCTGAACCAGCGCCGAGTGCAGATAAATGACATGCGGCATCACGGTCGCACCCAGCATCGAGACAGCCAGGTAGATGCTGTCGCTAAAGTCCTTTCCGCTCCCGGTCGCGAACGTCGGCAGCAGTGTGTGCAGCGCCGCGCTGGGCCAGTCCGGATGCACCAGGAAAACTTCAATCGCGTAGCAGGCTCCGATGATAGCCAGAAAGACCATGATGCCGCGCTCGAACCAGCGAAAGCCGGCCAGGTCCAGCGCAAGGATCGCAAACACCAGAACCGTCGACACCAGGGCAGCCCCCAGCATCGTTTGTCTTACACTCCACCCGTGCGCCAGGAGCGCGGGACCAAACAGCAGAAACAAGCCCAGCGCCGCTCCCAGAAACTCCGCAAGGTCCGTTGCAATGGCCGCAACTTCGGCGGCGACCCACAGGGAGATCGTCATAGGCCGCGAGAAGTGTTTGCGGCAGTTCTGCGGCAGCGTGAGGCCCGTCACAATGCCGAGCTTCGCCGACAGATACTGGATCAGGATGGCCATCGCGTTCGACCAGAGCAGCACCCACAACAGCCTGTAACCGAAACGGCTTCCGCCCTGAATGTTGGTCGCAAAATTGCCCGGATCGATGTAGGCGATCGACGCCACAAAGGCCGGCCCAAAGTATTTCCACATCTGGTTCCGCTGAAACGCCGGGAGGCGGCCACCTGTTCCCGGCTCTTTATCGCTCGACAATCCCGTCGGGCTGGTAGTTGTACCCGCCGGCGAAGCCAGACCTTCGTCTCGCGCGCCTTTGTCCGCGTCGTTAGGATTGAAATGAGGAACGGCCATTCTCCTTGAGTATAGGAGAGGCAGCCAGCATCGCCACCACTTACACTCATTTCATGCCCGAGAGTGACCTATGACCAGCCTTTCAGCCGAAGAAATCCTGCACTGGAATGACACCACCGCCAAGCAATGGCATGCGCTCTTCGATCTTCATCCCGAGGCGCTCGCCATCGCCTGCGATATCCGCGAGTGCGCCAACGTTGCCGACCTCCTGCAGCACATCGTCGCTGCCGAGCTGCGCTACGCCGAGCGCCTCACCGACGAGCCAATCACTGACTATGCCGACATCCCCAACACGGACCCTGCAGCCATATTCGCTACCCACGACCGTGCGCTCGCAAAACTCCGCGTCTTGTTCGCTGACAATTCCTACGACTGGGAGCGAGAAGTCGACTTCGTCACCCGATCTGCCGGGACCATCATCGCCACACGTCGCACGATCCTATTTCATGCGCTGCTGCACTCCATCCGTCACTACGCCCAACTCGCCACGCTGCTGCGGCATCATGGCATCAGGATGACCCACCAGATGGACTACCTCTCTATGGGTGCCCGCCAGGCGTAAGCCAAATTAAACTTCGGCTTCCGCCGGCCGGTCCGGCTGCGACTGGTAGATTTCTTCCACCCTTTCCAGAGTGTCGATCTCCGCAAGCGGCTTGTCGGTCCGGATACGCAGGATACGTGGAAATCGCATCGCAAACCCCGACGCATGGCGCGAGCTGCGCATGATGTTATTGAACGCCACCTCCAGCACGATCTGTGGCTCAACCGTGCGAAAGTGTCCGTGATCTTCCAACGTATGCGCCTTCAGCCATTCCGTCAGCTCGAGAATTTCAACGTCGGTCACCCCGGAGTACGCCTTACCCACATTGAGCAGCCCGCCATCGTCTCCCCGAACCGCAAATGTGTAATCCGAGAG
>CAZZYB010000055.1:2643-13719 GCA_964658125.1 uncultured Acetobacteraceae bacterium
GACGGCGAAGGTGTAGTCGCTCAGCACCTGGTTGCGCTTGCCATGGCCGTACTCAGCGCCGGTAATGACGACGTCCAGCGTTGCCAATTCGCGCTTCAGCTTCACCCACGCCAGCCCCCTGCGCCCCGGCAGATACGCCGAGTTTGCCGCCTTCAGCATCACGCCCTCATTGGCCCGCGCTCGCGCATCACGATACGCCTGGTCGATAGCCTCGGCATCCGCCACGCGCTGCGTCGGCGAGAGCAGCAGCCGCTCCTTATCGTCCGCAAGCGGCGCATCGTCCGCGAAGAGTCCCTGCTGCGGGGCTTTGCGAGAAGCGTCAATCGTCAGCGGGGAAACGGCACGCTCGCCCCACCGAGCCACCGTCGCTTGTAGTCGCGCTCGCCTCTCAGCCAGCGGCAGCGGCAGCAGCAACTCGCCTCCCTCATAGAGCAGATCGAACGTCATAAAGACGACGGGAATCTGCGTTCGCAATTCGTTCGACACGACCTTGCGGCCGATCCTCTGACCCATAATCGCAAACGGCAGAGCCCGGCCGCTTGCATAGTCCCAGCCAAGAATTTCGCCATCCAGAATCAAGGGCTCGTCGACAACGCTGAACGCCTCTTCGAGTTCCGGAAAACTCTGCGTAATGTCTTCGCGATTGCGCGAATAAATGGCCACTCGCCCCGGCTGCGCAGAATCGCCACAATGCACTTGCGCCCGCATGCCGTCGTACTTGTCTTCGAGAAACGCCAGTACTCCAGCCGGGGCAAAACTGTCCCCACTTCCTACAACTTTGTCATCTCGACCGGAGTCTTCGCGCACTTGCGAAGACGCAGTGGAGAGACCTGCTTCGCTTGCCAGCGCAGCCTCTGCTTCCACGTCCTCCGCAAAGCCTTCTTCGGCCGAGTCCACCGCCACCACATGCTCCAGCTCACCTTTCTTCTTCCGCTTCGGTTTCTTGGGCTTCTCAACCTTCGGCGGCGGCTCCGTAAATCGTGCGACGGCCTCCTCCGGCGTTTCCACCGGCGAGGCCAGCATGAATCCGAGGCAGTGGAACAGCGTCATCTTCGCTTCGCCGAGCGTCCCGGCAAAGGCCCGCTCCACCACCCGCGCAAGGTCAGCCTCCAGCATCACCGCATGACGCACGGCGGCGACCTCCGCTCCCGCTGCAAACGCAATCGCCTCCTCCACCAGCGATTGCTTCACCCCAATCCGCATATCGCCGAGCATCAGCTTCAGCAGATACTTCGCCTCCAGCGGCGCAGCCCGCCGCAGCAAACCTTCCACCGACGCGGCCCGAACAGCCGTAGTTCGTGCCACAGCCATTGCGGTAAAAATCTCCGCTACATCCCCGAGCATCAAACCCTTCGAAACGGGCTTATATCGGTCTGAAACACTCAATAAATCGCTCGCCGCAGCACCAAGATCTCCGTGTTTTCGATAAGCCGCCGTTAGTGCGGCATCGCTCGCCCCTGAAACCGCGAGCACCGCCTTCGACAGCAGCGCCCCGCCCGCGTTCAGCTTGCGCGGATCGTTCTCGGCAAACGGCTGCCCCGCAAGATACAACGCAAAAAGCCCAGCCTCGTTCGTTTCCGGAGAAGCCTGGTGCGCGGCGCGCACAGCAGCTTCGATAGCCGCGCGCTTTTTCAGGCGGCTGGCTATTCCCGCCAGCGTTTCCGCCACTTCCGCGACCTCCGCAAAACGCACCATCGATGTGAATCTCCCTCGTAAAAGCGAGCTCTGTCCGGTTTCGGCATCCTACCGTGTATAGCCCTACGCGTCGTTGCACGATACGTGCAAAATTCAGGTAAGTTTAGAGAAAACCAGTGCAGCAGACTGAGATGCCGCCAAAGTAAGTGGAGCCCCCCGGAACCATGAGGAACCCGCACCGTAGCACGGGCCGCACGGCCGTAATCGCACAGCGCGCCTGCGCCATCCTCGTCCTGCTTACGGCTGCAAGGCTGACGGCACAGCAAACCCTGCTTGCCAGCAACGACAAACTTCCCGACGCTCCCACGATGCAGGACACCGCCCATCCGCAGACGCCAGCCACGCCGCTTACAGCAACGGTCAGCGGCGTGGTCACCGACATCGCCGGCGCCCTGGTTCCCGAGGCTCAAATCAAGCTGCTTGAAAAGGGCCACCCGGACCCCCGGGTGACTACCTCAGACAGCGGTGGCAACTTCACTTTCACCGGCGTTGAACCCGGCAGTTATACGGTCGAAATCATCGCAATGGGCCTCGAATCGTTCCTTTCGCCCACCATCAACCTCCGCCCCGGTGAGAAGTACGAACTCCCCGCCATCGGCCTCCCCGTCGCCACCGCAAACACCTCCGTCGACGTCTTCGCGACCAGCACCGAAGTTGCGGAGCAGGAACTCAAACTCGAAACCCAGCAGCGCGTCCTCGGCGTCATTCCCAACTTCTACACCAGCTTCCTCTGGAACGCGGCCCCGCTCAACACCAAGCAGAAGTTCAAGCTTTCGTTCCGCGCCACGACCGACCCGGCCGTCTTTGTCACCACCGCCCTCGTTGCCGGCGTGGAGCAGGCCCACAACACCTTTCCCGAGTATGGCGACGGCGCCGAGGCCTTCGGCAAACGCTACGGCGCAGCGTATGGGGACGCCACTATCGGCCGCATGCTGGGTTCGGCTGTCTTCCCATCAATCTTCCGCCAGGACCCCCGCTACTTCTACATGGGGCCGGCCAACAGCATGCCAAAACGGGTCAAGCACGCCCTGCTCGCCGGCATGATCGCGCGAGGCGACAACGGCAAGTGGCAGCCTAACTACTCGCACCTCCTCGGCAACGCATCCGCCGGCGCTCTCTCTACGCTCTACCACCCCGACAGCAACGGTCCCGGCGACCTCGCGCTCCGCAATGCTCTCATCGGAATCGCCGGCGGCGGCTTCCAGGCGCTCCTCCGCGAGTTCATCTGGTCGCACTTCACAACCAAGGTGCCAAAATACGCCAAAGGTAAGCCTGCACCTGCCGTAACTGCCTCTGCGCCAACACCTTAGTCCTTGCGAACCACACTGGTTAACCGGGTGGAACCAAGCCAGTTAACCCCACTTCAACCCTCACTTGAAGTGTTACTGCAAAGCTAATAACGCCTAGCCTGGAGGCCAGTGCATCGCGCGCCCACCCAGAACATGCAAATGAAGATGCGGAACGGTTTGGCCGCCATTTGCACCGGTGTTGATCACCACCCGATAGCCCTTTTCCAGCCCCTGCTGCCGGGCCACCTCCGTCGCCGCGCTCAACAGCTTGCCGAGCAGTTCGGCCTGCCCGGCTTCCGCCTCAGCCAGCGACTTCATGTGCAATTTCGGAATCACCAGCACGTGCACCGGGGCCTGGGGGTTCAGGTCGGCGAAGGCGAGCACGTGGTCGTTCTCATACAGCCGCGGAGCAGGGATCGCGCCAGACGCGATCTTGCAGAAGATGCAGTCGGATAGGGAAGTGGGAGCCATGGCCTCCCATCATACGAAAAATGATCGCACTCTACTTCGTGAAATATTTCGGCTCGGCTCCGGCAGCCCACGGATCGTAGTGCGCGGCAAAAGCTGCACGGCGGCCAGTTGCGGGGTGACCATCCGTCCAGAACTCCACGAACTGAGGCGTGTTCGGCTCGTCCAGCGAGTTCTCCCCGAGCACCTGGAACGCTCCCTTGGCAGCCTGCTGCGGGTCCGCCACGATGCCGTGGATCGCCTCCTGTCCGTAAACATCGGCGGCGTGTTCATGGCTGCGGCTGAAGGTACTCTGTAGCGGCTCCGTGATGGTCCCGAAAATTGTGAAGGCAAGCGCCAGAACAGCAACGGTTCCCCAGTCATTCTGCGACGGAATCCGCCACCGCGCACCAAAACGGAGCAGCGTCCACTGCACGAATCGATAGCCAAGATAGAACATGATCAACAGCACAATTTCTGTAAAGAAGATGCCCGTAACGATGTGGTTCAGCACATAATGCCCTGACTCGTGGCCAAAAATGAACAGGATTTCGTCCGGCGTGCCCTTTTGCAGCGACGTATCCCAGACCACCACCCGCTTGGAAGCCCCGAAACCCGTAACGTAAGCGTTCATGGTCGTGACTTTGGCGCTGGCTTTCATCAGGAACATGCGCTCGGGCGGAATGTTCATGTTGCCCCTCGCGACCACCTTTTCAAGCTGCTCGACGAGAGCCGGGTTGGTCTTCTGCAGCGGCTCGAACTTGTTGAAAAGAGGATCGATCACGTAGGGCGTGGCGAAGATCCCAGCCAGCGCAATGGGTATTGAAATTGCCCAGAACACCAGCCACCAGGTGCGCGGGAATTTGCGGATGATCAAAAACAACAGCATGACGATCAAGCCACCGAAAATCCACGAAATGGCCAGCGTCTTCGCCTGATCGCCGAACCAGCTGCCCCAGCCTTGGACCGACAGCCCATACTGAAGCGAAAGGTGATGCTGATACAGGCTCAGCGGCAGGTCCAGAACAAATCCCGCCAAGATGTACAGCAGCAGAAACAGAAAACCCTGCGCCCACCGGTTGCCGCTAATGCGAACGACGGTATCGCGCATCCAGGCAATTACGCCGAGCCACAACAGCAGCGCAAGCTGCAGCAGACTCCAGACAATCCCCGCAAAGTGCATGTTCACTCGCACCGCCGAGATATGCTGTGCCTTCACCAGCTGATCGGGCGGCAGCGAATAATCAGGCAGGTTGCCGTGGACCGGCGCGGCGTCCATCTCCTGTTGTGCGGCGACGTTCGCGGCGTGCTCAGGAGGCGTTTCGGAAGCCAGTGCGGCGACGGGAAGCGTCAGGAGAAGGCAGAAAAGCAGAGCGAGCTTACGAAGCGCCATAGGAAAGAGTCTCTCGGGTAGTGGAAGTAGTGTGACGGACAAGCGCTCTGCTGGCAAGGCGGACCACACCGGTAGACTGAATTAGATACACTCGGCATCATCGGGAAATGCGCGCCCATGCGAGTGGTACGGCGCGGAGACGGGTTCAAACAAGAATGAAGAAGCAGGCAGGTTGGAGCAAGCGTGCGGCCCTCATCGGCGCATTAGTCGGAACAGCAGCTTATACAGGTCACGCAACCGCGGCAGACAAGGCGGAGAAGAAGCCACTCCCCGTCGTCACAGCGCCAAAGGCCGACCCCGTCCTCCTGCAGGCGATGGACGACGAGTTGAAGCGTGCCATGGCCGACCTCGGCAGCGCTCCGCCCGCCGTCGATCCCAAGACCCATCAGCCCGGCCAGCCCGCGCCACGGCCGTACTTCCTCAGCTACTCGGTTGCCGACAGCGAAAGCGTCAACATCAGCGCGCAGTACGGCGCCATCACCAACTCCAACGGCAACCGGCAGCGTATGGCGGACGTCCAGGTCCGCCTCGGCTCGCCCGCGCTCGATAACACCCACGGCGACCACCGCATCAGTGCGCTCACCACCATTCCGCTGCCCCTCACCGACGACCGCGCCGCCATCTCGCGCTCGCTCTGGTTCGGCACCAATCGCGGCTACGGCAAGGCTCTCGACGCTCTGCTGAAGGTCAAGACCGAGCAGCAGGTCCGCGCCAAGGAAGAAGATGTCTCTGCCGACTTCTCCGCGGAAAAAGCTGAAGCCGCCATGCTTCCAGCCGCGCCAAAGCTGGAGATCGAGCGCGCCGCCTGGGAAGCCCGCCTGCGCGAGATCAGCGGCGTCTTCAAGCAGTATCCCGACATCTACTACGACACGGTTGGCCTCGAAGCCTCCAACGAAACCGACTACTTCGTCTCCAGCGAAGGCGCTCGCGTCGAGTCGCCGAACCACGTCGCCCGCCTCGTCGTCGTAGCCCGCACCCGCGCCGCCGACGGCATGGATCTCTTCCGCGTCGAGACCTTCGAAGCCGACGCCGCAGGCCACCTCCCCGACCAGAAGACCGTCCTCGAGAAGACGGTCGCGATGGCAAAGAATCTCGTCGACCTCCGCACCGCGCCCATCACCGAACCCTACAACGGCCCCGCTGTCCTATCCGGACGCGCCGCCGCCGTATTCTTCCACGAAGTCCTCGGGCACCGCCTCGAAGGCCAGCGCCAGCGCGGCGACGAGGAAGGCCAGACCTTCACCAAGCTGCTCAACAAGCCCATCCTCCCAACATTCCTTTCGGTCGCCGACGACCCCACCCTGACGCAGTTCCACGGGCAGCCGCTCAGCGGACACTACGCCTTTGACGACGAAGGCCAGCCCGCCCGCAAGGTCGATCTCGTACAGGATGGCGTGCTCAAAACCTTCCTCATGTCGCGTCTGCCCGTCGCCAGCTTCGCACAATCGAACGGCCATGGCCGCGCCGAAACCGGCAAGATGCCCACCGGCCGCCAGGGCAACCTCATCGTCACCTCCACCAAGACCGTCACCGACGCCGAGCTCCGCGAGCTGCTGAAAGCCGAAGCCAAAAAGCAGGGCAAAGCCTACGGCCTGTTCTTCGAAGACATCTCCTCAGGCTTCGCCGTCACGACGCGCCGCTCGCCGCAGGCGTTTCAGGTCATTCCGCTGGTCGTCTATCGCGTGTATGTTGACGGCCGCCCGGACGAGCTTGTGCGCGGCGTCAGCATCGTCGGCACCCCGCAAGCCGCGCTCAATCGCATCATCGCCACCGGCGACCACCAGGACATCTTCAACGGCGTCTGCGGCGCGGAGTCCGGTCAAATACCCGTCAGCGCCGTCGCTCCCGCCATGCTCGTAAGCGAAATTGAAACCCAGCGCCAGTCGCAGGGAACAGCGCGTCCACCCATCGTTCCGCCGCCTCCGGTGAACATCGCCGGACACGCCGCCGCAACGACGAAGGGCGGCAACTAATTGAAACCATCAGACAAGACTGTCATCCTGAACGCAGTGAAGGACCTGCTTCTCGTTTGCGCAATGATCGCTCTGGCCGTAGTTGGTTCAGCAAGTGCCGCCGTTCCAGCAACTGCGCAAACATCGCAAACCACCGCCGACAATGACCCCATGCTCATCGCCATGCAGCAGGAGCTCGACCGCGAGAAGCAGCTCCTCGTCCTCCCCGGCATGCAGCGCCCCTACTTCATGGAGTACCGCCTCGAAGACCTCGAAAGCTACGAGGCCGTTGCCAACTACGGCGCTCTCACCCGTGAAGCGCAGAACCACCAGCGCGTCGTGCGCGTCACTGTCCGCATCGGCGACTACACCACCGACTCCAGTTCCGCGCGCGGCGACGGCTCCCTCCAGCTAGCGCCCGGCGACAATGACGCCGACGCCCTGAAGTTTGCGCTCTGGACCGCCACCGACGAGGCCTACAAGAACGCTCTACGCGCTTTCGCCGCAAAACAGGCAGCATTGAAGCGGTTCCAGAGTGCACCGACCGCTGACGACTTCACCCCCGCCAAAGGCGTCACCAGCATCGAACCGCTCGCGAAGCTCGACCTCGACCGCGCAGACTGGAAGAAGCGCATCGTCGACGCCAGCGGCCTCTACTCCACCGACCCCGAGGTCAAGAGCTTCGCAGAGTTTGTGCAGTACTCCACCGCAAACGTTCGCGCCATCGTCATCAATCGCTACACCGTCAACACCGACGGCGCTCTGCTGCGCCACGGCTATTCCGGCTACTCGGCCAACATCAGCGTCGGCGGCCAGGCCCCCGACGGCATGCAGCTCGGCCGCGATAACGGCTCGACATCGGCCACGGCGGCGGGCCTCGAAGACTGGCCAAAGTTCCGCGAGCGCACGCTCAAAAATCTCCGGACGTTTGACGACCTGCGCCACGCCCCGGTTGTCGACGCCGAGGACTATCACGGCCCCGTGCTCTTCTCCGGCGACGCTGCGGCTGACGTCATCAACCGCCTCTTCGTTCCCAACGTCGAAGCCGACCGCCCCGAGATCGGCACCACCGCCCGCACCCAGGGAGCCTTCCAGTCCAGCTTCCACAGCCGGGTTCTCCCCGAATTCCTCTCGGTCGTTGACGACCCCTCCATGGGCACCTTCCAGGGCAAGCCACTGCTCGGCTCCTTCGCCGTGGATGATGAAGGCGTTCCCGCGCAACCGGTCACCATCGTCAACAAGGGCAAGCTTGAAAACTACCTCGTAGGTCGCGAACCCGTGAAGGATTTCCCCACCTCAAACGGCCACGGACGCGCCGCTCCGGGGCAGGCTCCACACTCCCACGCGGGCGTCATCATCGTTCGCCCGAGCACTCCCGTACCGGCCGCAGAGTTGCACGCCAAGCTTCTCTCCATGGCAAAAGAACAGGGCCGCGATGTCTACGAAGTCGAGACGCTCGGCGGTGAACTCGCTCCCCGCCTTTTGTATCGCGTCAGCGCCGACGGCAAGCGCACAATGGTGCGCGGTGCAGTCTTCGACGAGCTCGACCAACGCAGCCTGCGCAGCGAAATCGTCGCCGCCGGCGATGACCCCTGGGTAGCGCAAACCATCTCACCGATACCCGAGACAACCATCGTCCCTTCACTCCTGTTCGCCGATATCGCCGTCAAACGCGCCACAGAAGAGCAGGGCAAACTGCCGTACTACGCACCGCCTGCCGTTAAATAAGATGTCCATGCGTAGCGTTAGCCAATCGGCTGTTGCTTCGGAAACCGCGCGTAAATTTTCTCGATCACCTCGGCCGTCAGCGCGCTGTCGATGCCCGGAATCAGGCATGTCGAAGAAAAAACACCGCGCTTAGCGTAAAGGCCTTCCGGCCTGTTCTTCGTCCGCGTGCGATACGTCAGCGTGCCCGCTCTTTCCCACGTTACCGTCGCTCGTCGTCGCAAAAACCTGCCTGAAAACTGCGCGGCGAGCTCCGTCTGCGTGACGGTGAGCACGGTGCCAGTCATGCGGTACCAACCGATCAGCGCAAGGAAGAAAGACAAGCAAAGAACCCCGCCTATCGCCCGCGACGCCGGAAACACCAGGCAGATGAGCCCAGCGGCGAGAAGGCAGCAGACCACGGCCAGGTCTCCCTTGCGCTTACGCTTTGTCACGTGCACCACCAGCGCTTCCGGCTGCTGGTCGTAAACGATGATCGCGTTCGGTCCCCACCAGGATTCCTGCTCCGGTTCAGGACCATCGATCTCCACACCATTCAGCCTCATGCCTACTCCTCGTCGTCGCCGATAGGCATCCCCGGCGGCGCTTCAATCGGCTTCACCGGAACGAACTTCTCCGGGTCGCGGTTGAAGTCGTTGATGCGATCGATCATCGCCGTGCGGTGAATCGCTTCCGCGCTGTCGGTCGGCGGCGGAGTCGTCGTCCACTGATGCAGCAGGTCTTCGACGTGATACCTCGCAATCGCACGCGCCTGGCTCGATGCCGCCGGATTCACTGCCAGTCCGAGCATCCATTCAAGTCCTCGGAACTCCACCGCTCGCTCGACTTCAGAGCTGATGCTGTGCCCACTCTCGGGGCGCTCGGCAGTGGTCTTCGACACCTTCTCCATCATCACTCGCAGCGACGGTCCCTTGCTGCCATCGGCCGTGTCGCGCATATGGTACTGCAGCAGGCGAGAGGCTCTCGCCGGATCGAACAACACCTGCAGAGTAAGGTCCGCCGCAGTCTCCGCCGTCGCGATCGGATCGAAGGTCAGCCCCGTCTCCGCGGGGAACGATTCGCGCGTTCGCGGATACCCCGGCGGCACGGGCGGCAAGAGCTTCAGAATATTTTCCGATAGCGTCAGCGTCTCGGGCGCGAGCGTTTTCAGCACCGCAGCAAGCGCCGCATCCTGCTGCGCCAGCGGAACAATCGCCGGCCGCGGCTGCCCATCGCCACGCACGTTGTACCGGTAGTCGAGCCCGCCAATCAGCTTAGTCGCCGCCTCTGTCTGGTAGCGATGCAGCAGGTACAGCGGCACCAGCGTGTCGGCAAGCTGAGACATCGGTGTCCCCGGCTTGATGGCGTTTTCACCGAAACGTTTCAAAGCCGCCGCCCGTACGTCGAGCATCCGATTCAGCTCCGCAGTAGGATCGCCGCCGTTGTCCCACAGATGCGCATGAGGGTGCGCCCCGGAGAACGGCCGCGCGTCTTCATCCGTGATGAAGATCATGCCCGTCTTCTCCGAATCGCACAGAATGCCGTCGAGCGCCGCCGAGTCCTCAACCGGCCGACCACCCTTATCGAACTCGCGATAGCCATAGTTGATCGCGACCTTGTCCCATTGCCCGATATTCACGCCGTAAGCATGCGACAAATCCGGCACACCATCCTTGCCGAGCGTGATGTAAGGATGCGGATAATCCATCACGGAGACAGACTCCTCCGGCGTGTGCGGAAAGCTGCTCGCCGCAAAGTTATGCGCGAGGCCCAGCGTGTGACCCGTCTCATGCGCCGCGAGTTGCCGGATCCGCATCAGCACCATTTGCAGCATGGGGTCATTCTTTCCAGACAACTTGGCATTGGAGCTGTACGGCGCAAGCAGAGCCTCCGCAATCAAATAATCCTGCCGCCCGCGCAAACTCCCAAGCGTCACATTCCCCTTGATAATCTCGCCTGTGCGAGGGTCCGAGAGCGCCTCGCCGTAGCTCCAACCGCGCGTGTAGCGATGCACCCACTGGATGATGTTGTACCGAATATCCATCGGGTCCGCGCCGGACGGCAGGGGATCCACCTTGAACGTCCCCGGAGCCCACCCGGCAGCCTGAAACGCCTGATCCCACCACCGCGCACCTTCCACCAGCGCGGAGCGTATCGGCTCCGGCGCACCGCGATCAACGTAGTACTGAATCGGCGCAACGGCGACGCACGCCGTGACGCAACGAGGGTCCCGCTTCACCAGCCGATGCCGCACGATGAAGTGCTGGTCCAGCGCATCGCCAAGCGGTGCATCGTAGTCCCGATAGCTCTCCGGAAAATATCCCGCCCGCGGAGAGTAACGCCGAGGCGTGAACCCCGGTCCAGGCAGCGCGATAAAGCTCTGGTGCTCACGAACAGTCATGGCGCGCGGGTCGGGCGAAACGTCGCGCACATACCGTCCACCCGCCGCTCCGCCACCGTAAGCAGGAATGCCCCCCGCAGCCCGATCCGGCCCCGCCTCGCTCGCGAACGTCAGCTCCGCTTCCAACTCCGTGTTCTTGGGAAACGCCTTCACCCCGCTGAGCACGACCGTAGACCGTGCAGCATCGAGCCGATA
>CAZZYB010000056.1:0-1646 GCA_964658125.1 uncultured Acetobacteraceae bacterium
TCAACTCTCTGCTGGACTCGATGAGGGCCCGAAGCTCCGCATCCGTTCCCAGGCTGCTGTTAATCTTGTCCTCGGATGGAAAGCCAGTATCCTGTCCGTCATAGGCGAAGCCACTGATGAGCGCGATCTGGGGTGCGTGATCGGTCAGCATGGCGATGTCGTGCACGAGAGCCTTGCTTTGGGCAAATGTTGTCTTCGGTTCAGCATCGATCTTTCTCTTGCCCGCAACGATATAGAGAAAGCGATCCGACAGGTACTCCGTAGGGGAGGGTGGCATTCGTGAGCGCATAATTTTTGCACCCGTCAACCAGGGCTGCGGCTGGTCGGCGCATGAGAAAAAGTCGAAGCGAGTGCGCGGCATCTGGCCGACGATCAAGTTCGGGGTCTTACTATTTCCGCAGATGGGTGAGCCACCATCGTTCATGTTGTAACAGCGGCCACCATGCACACGATGAGTCATGATGCAGCCCAAAGTCGCGTGACGATGACCTCGTACGCCCTTGATTTCCGTCTCGGTTCCGTCCTGATAGGCCGTTACCTCCATCAGGCATCCGATTCCGGAGCGTCCAACCATGCCAACCGGGAGTTCGGTGCTGATCCTGCCGAAGTACTCATTGTCAGGAAAACGGAAGGCCTTCGAAGCCTCAAGCTTTACGAACGAGCCGCCTCCGCGCCCTTCTGCCATCCATGCAGGGCCGTCTTCTTCGCGCACAGACATCATTTGCGGAAGCGCCAGCTCAATCAATTCGAATCCTGACTGTTCCTTGACGGATTCCATCGTGGCAATCAGTGACGATCCTTCAAGAGCGTAGAGTATGCGAAATGTAGCGGCTGGACTTCCCGCGAAGTCGGCTCGAAAGTGAAAAGCTACCGACTCCTTCGTCTGTTTTGTCGAAACCAATTGAGCGGGCACCGTCCGATACTCACGTGGTTCTAGCCGGCATACGATGGCACGCACTGGCTGTCCCTCATCCTCGCCCCATAGGCGTTGCCCTTTGAATTCATACGAATAGGGAAGGCCGTCTTTCGAATCGAAGTGCACCGTCAGGTCACCGGATTTCAAAGTGATGGGATTTGAAGGAGTCTGACGTCTGGTTGCGATTTCGGCGACAGCCGCTTGACCGTTTGTGCCCGGAGTGCCAGTGCCGGTAGAAGCAAAAGCCACAATTGGCTGTACAGCTTTTGCGACTGCGCCGGCTCCAGCCAGGTTAGCGGTACCCTTGATCAAATCTCTGCGATTCATGTTTACGCACATCCTCTTGTTCAAAAACATGGAGGGCAAAGGTACTTGCCCTCCATCACACGTATAAAGATTCTATTCGGGTTGCGGTTAGTAACTGATTTTCAAAGCGAACTGAAGCTGACGAGGTAGGCCGGAGATACTGCTGACTACACCGAAGCTCGTGCTGCTCATGTTCGATTGAGGAATTCCAGGGTTGATGATATTGAAGACGTTGAAGGCTTCTGCGCGGAACTCAACATTTCCGTGTTCGGCAAACGGGAAGTTCTTGAACAAAGACATATCGGAGTTGATGAAGGGTTGGGCCTGCATTGTGCCTTTGCGGATATTGCCGAACGTATAGGGCGCGGGCGCGGCGAAAGCAGCAGTGTTGAACGCGACTTTGTAGGTTGGATGCCCCACGAAT
>CAZZYB010000056.1:1656-13694 GCA_964658125.1 uncultured Acetobacteraceae bacterium
TGCCTATCAGATTTGGACGTTCATTGCCTCCAGTTCCGACATTCGCAATATCACCGTTTATGGCTAGCGAGTAGTTTTGCCCGCTTCTGAATTGGGAGACCGTGTTGAGCTGCCAGTTTCCTAGCACGTAAGCCAAAGGTCCGGAGCTCATGTACGGCTTGCCCTTGCCAAAGGGTAACTCGTAGAGAGCCGAGACCGAAAGGAAGTGTGGAATGTTATATCCCGAGGGGCCGTAGTTCGAGCCGGGATCGTAGTAGTTCTCCACGGAGACTCCGGGCGCTTCTTCCGCATTGAACAGGCCGGAACCGGTATCCAAGGATCTCGACCAAGTGTAAGAGACAAGAGCCTGCAGGCCATTGGTCAGCTTTTGTTCCAGTTTCGCCTGCAGGGAATGGTAGTTGCCCGTTCCTGTCGCACTGTCGTAATGAAAGTTCGTCATGTACGGGAATGGTCTGCGAGCGTTGACCTGCGCTGCTGTCCCGGGGCCGGGAGTGACAGCCGTGTTTGCGCCTCCAGAGTTGTAGTCGATGTGACGGGAGACACTGCCGACGTAACCTACAGACAGGAGAGTCTTCTTGGAGAAGGAATGCTCCACCGAGGTGTTGAATTGCTCAGAGTAAGGAGGGCGAAACTTCGGGCTGTAGTAGTAGTTATTGTCATTGAAAGGTCCACCCGTCGTCAGGGGAGTTCCAACCGCTGCCTGTGCGGCTGCAACGGTAACCAACGGTGTTCCCAGAATGTTGTAGGTTTGAGATACGGAACCCTTCGCAGGCCACTCGCCTACCGTATTGGAAAGTAATTGACTGATGCCATTGAGAGTGTCGTACACGATGCCGAAACCCGCATGAACAACCGTGGAAGGATCAACCATATAGGCGAACCCGAGACGAGGACCGAATTGAAAATTCAATGAAGCCGGCGCCCTGGCTGCGACAGGAGAAACAATGATGTGATTGCCAGCAACCGACCCGTCCCTGCCCAGGATGGCTGCCAGGTTGGCGGTAGCGCTTGTACTCGATCCAGGAATGCACGGAGCAACGGGTTGCGTGACGCATGAAGGGGGAAGCACGCCGCCACCGATTTCCCAGTTGCCGGTATCGAAGTTGAAGCCGTTGTTCATCCCTGCAGTGAAGCCCGGTTGATTCAAACGATCGTAGCGAAGGCCGTAGTTCAGCGTTAGCTTCGGCGATACTTTCCAGGAGTCGCCTGCATAGATGGAATAGGAAGGAATGCTGTACTTTATGGTGTTCTGACCCTGAAAGTTTCCGGAGGTCGGATATCCAAGCAAGGCAGAGGCAACCGCGTTGCCGGTGGTAGACAGGTGCAATGGATCAGCCGTCTGTGCCGTATCGAAATTCAGATTCTGCCCAGTTCCATGCTGCGAGCGGTACTGCTCTATGACGGTTGTTCCGAAGCTGAGACTGTGCCTGCCTAGCAGCCAATTAAGGACGCTGCCGACCGACCAGGATGAGTTGCGGCGCAATGCGGTGCTGTTCAGACCCGACCCACCATAAGCTGTGAGATTGAGTGCCACCGGACCGTATTGGTCGATGCCCTGAAAACCCAGGGTTGTGAGGGGTCCAAGCCCTACCTTTGAAATGTTCACGAAAGTGAAGGCACGGCTGGCGCGTCCGCCGTTAACATTCAGGACCATTTTCGGAGAGAACACGTGCGTGATTCCAGTTCCGATGTTTAGACCGCCAAAGTCAGTGGTGTTGCTCAGTTTATTGGTTGATGGCTGGTTGAGGAAACTGAACTGGTTGCTCCAGCGGAAAAAGACACTATCCTTTCGGCTCAATACTTGGTCGACACGGCCTTGATAATTGTTGTCGTTGTTTGTCGATGGCGCGTTTAGAATCTCGTTGAAGTTTGGGTTGCCCGTCAAGTTAGGTCTGTCGTAGTAGGCCTGAAGGTATCCCTGCATCTGTGCGCTGATCCGGTTGGCCGGGATGATGCTGTTTGCAAACGGCTGACGGGTGTACGTCTGTGTGACTGGATCGAATGTGGTTGTCGTTGGGTCGTAGATCTGGGTATTACTGTGCGACACCGTGAAGTTTCCACTAATCTCCGCGTCCGTAGGGACGTTGTAGAGGCTCGCGACTGGATTGCTGAAACGCCATCCCTCATAACCAAAGAAGAAGAAGGTCTTGTCCCTGCCGTTGTAGAGATGCGGGATCCAGACCGGGCCTCCAATCGTTCCTCCAAATTCATTCTGATGGAACGCGCCCACTTTCTTTGCGCTTCCATCTGAGTTGATGTCGGTGAAGGGATTGCGCGCATTGAATGCATTGTTGCGAATGAACTCCCAGACGCTTCCGTGCAGGCTGTTGGTTCCGGACTTGCTGATCAGATTCACGACACCGCCCAGGACGGATCCGAATCCGGGATCGTCGTTGTGAGACTGGACTTTGAACTGACTGATTCCATCGATGATCGGGAGTACCGTATACGTTGTTGTACGGAAGTCGGTATTGACGACGCCGTCCAGAAGGTACAGCGTCTCCCGATTTTGTTGACCGTTGATGGAGGGATTCGAGAAGGCGCTACCGGGGATCGCGACGGCTCCGCCGTCGTCTGTGCCGATACGGGCTCCCTGACTTGTGCTGACCGGAGTGGCGCCAGGGACCAGTGTAAGCAACTGGGTGAAGTTGCGCCCGTTGAGCGGCAGGTCTTTCACTGCCTGCTCTCCGATTACTGTTCCTAATGTTGAACTAGTGAAATCCAACAGGGCTGCTTGCCCTTCAACGTCGACTGTAGTGGCTGCAGTACCGACCGATAATTTTGGGTTGATGGTGATGTTCTGATTAACGTCAAGCTGGATTGCGTTTGTCGTCTGCGATTGGAATCCTGCCTTGGACACCGTTACTTCGTAGGTGCCGATGGGCAGCAAAGTCAAGACGTACTCCCCGTGGCTGCCGCTGCGTGCCTCGCGCTTTGCATGGGTTTCCGTCATGACGGCCGTGATCGACGCATCGGGAATTGCGGCGCCCGTGGGGTCTTCTACTGTTCCGGTGATCTGTCCTGTGGTTGTTTGCGCGGTGAGCAGCGAGCCGGAAATGAGGAATCCCAAAACCGCCGCTGCGTTGATCGCCTTTTGAATTTTTTTCATGGTGACGCCTCCAAAAATGGTGTTCCGTAGCTTGTCGAGCAAACAGGATCGGAGCTATTGACCGAAGTCCAGGCCGACGAACATTGAACTTTCTGATCGCGGCGACTTTAAGGGTCTTTTGTGTCTTTTGTCAATAGTAATCGATTACTATAACGTAAAAAACTTTCCAACAGCCCTGCAAGCCACATGCTTTCAATGATTTGGATGGCAGCGGCGAATAGGCCTTAGTTGCACATCGCGGGACGACTTCGTCCAAGCGAATCCGGTGCAGAGCCCGCTCAGCTAATACCAACTTGCGGAAAGCTAACGCCGATCTCTGGCGCAACTATCGCGGCAGGGTGGGAGAGAAGCCAAGTGTCCACGCTATGGATTCCGGACGGGGTGTGGCGGCAGCGTGGTACTGTTTTTGTTCCTGCGAGGCGAGGACGCCGCGCTGCCGGTCGGCCGTGTCTGAGCCAGGATGCCCTGGCCCTGTTCTATCGTGTAAATGACATCTTGTTCGTGGAGCGTGAAGTGTTCGATCTGTCCATTTGGCCAATGAATCGTGAGCCGATTGTCTCCTCTCGCGTCTCCTAATCCAAAGTGGAGCCTGAAATCGTTCGATGACAGGAAGCTTCCACCACTGAGAATGTCTCGTCTTTGCATGATCCCACCCGCTTCGAGAAACACGGTTGCACCGACGGCGTCTCGTGGACTATGGGGGCCACCTACGAGACTGATCTCTATCCAATGATGGTGGTCGGTACTCACGTTTTTCAGTAGTGTCGGCGTGCCGTCGAGGTTGTTAACGACGACGTCGATTCGGCCATCGTTGAACAGGTCGCCGAACGCGGCTCCTCGGGCCGAGGCAACGACGGCCAGCCCGGAATGTATAACTGGGGAAATGAGGTCAAAGCCTTTGCCGTTCCGATTGTGAAAAAGCAAAGGGCGCTGGCGGTAGGTAGTTCCCCAGGGCATGGAGTCGACGATCGGATAAACATGGCCGTTGAACATCATCAGGTCGAGCCAACCGTCATTGTCATAGTCCAGAAAGCCCACACCCCAGCCAAGGAAGGGCGAGGTGTTCTCCGACAAGCCGGATTGTTCGCTCACGTCGGTAAAATTGCCGTGCCCGTCGTTTCGGAAAAGCAATTTGTAGTCGTCAGAGAAGTTCGTAACTGCGAGACCGAGGGAACCAGTGTTAAGGTAATCACCAGCGGCGAGACCCATACTGGCGACCTCTCGACCGTCCTTGTTGTAGGCAAATCCTCTCGCCGCGCCCTCTTCCTTGAATGTTCCATCTCCCTGGTTGATGTAAAGGTAATTGGGAGTTGAGTCGTTTGCCACCAACAGGTCGGGTTTGCCATCGCCATTCACGTCGGCGAACAGGCCGCCAAAGCCGTAGAACAGCTGCTTATCCGCTACGCCGGCATGTTCGCTCACGTCGGTAAACGTTCCATCTCCGTTGTTATGGAAGAGGTGATCGCTCGCGCCCTTGAGGCCGCGGGGACCACACGAGACCGCTACAGAACGGAACTGGCAAGTGTGAAAGGAGGTCGTGGCTGTCCCAGCCACTGGCGGGTGCTGAGGATCGAAAAACACATAGCCAGGCACAAAGAGATCGAGCCATCCATCGCCGTCGTAGTCTCCAAATGTGGCTCCGGTGGACCAGCCTCCGACCTCCACTCCTGCCTTGGCGGCGACATCGGTGAAGGTGCCGTCGTGGTTGTTACGGTAGAGTCGATTCTTGCCGAAGTTCGTCACGTAGATGTCCGGCCAACCGTCATTGTCGAAGTCTCCGACAACCGCTCCAAAGCCCCACCGGTCGTTTGTAACCCCTGCCGACGCGGCAACGTCAGTGAACGTGCCGTCGTGATTGTTATGGAAGAGGGCGGCATGTGGGGCAGGTTCTTTGCCTTCCTCGGCTGCCATTGTCGATCCATTGACGAGATAGATATCTAGCCAGCCGTCTTTGTCGTAGTCCAGCAGCGCGACGCCGGAGCCATCGGTATCGAGAATGAAGTCTTTGGAAGAAGAGCCCTGCCTGTGAGTCCAACTTGCCAGTCCTGATTGCCTGGAAACATCCTGGAAGCGGGCGGGGCCGGATGCGACGAAGCCTCCCGCTGTCATCGGACGGTGCTGGTTGTCGAGGATAGGTGCTGCCGCAGTGCCTGTGCTGGCGCCACCCTGATTTGTGGAGCTGCTCTGCGCGGCGGTGCTCCTGATGCAGGTGATTGCGAATACACTAAGGAGCAAATAGGAGACGATGCTCCGGGAATGCCGATTGCATGGGCGTTGAAGATTGAGAAATCCGAGGCCGTGCTGTACAAATGGCGCTTGTATCAAGGGGATTCGACGCATCGTAACTGGGAGTATAAAGGATGCGATTTTTGCAACAGAGACTAAGCAGAGCACTCTTGATCGCTGCCCTGAGTTACTGCGGCGCAGCCCAGGATGCGCGGCTGCCCGCTGTGGAGGATGCATCGGAGGCGCTGCAACGAGGACAGGCGCTTGCTGATGCAGGCAGATTAGCGGAGGCCGAAAGCGCGCTTGAAAGAGCCGGCGGTGACCGCGATCTCGATCTCCGAATCGTCACGCTCCTGGCTGAAGTGAAGAGTCGTCTAGGAGAGCGCAATGACGCCGTTGCATTGTTTCGCAAACTGGCCGTCGCTCAGCCGAAGTCTTCACAGGCCCATCTCAATCTTGCCATTGCACTGGCCGATGCTGGCCAGACACAAGAAGCCCTCCTTGAGTTGAACGATGCGATGCGCCTCGATCCACGCAGCTCGCAGATTCACCTCAACCGTGCTCGCGTACTTGCCGATCTTCGGAGAATTCCGGAAGCCAGAGCCGAGTTCACTCGGGCTCAGCAGCTTGCGCCCGCGGATCCTATGATCGACTATTTCTGGGGCATCTTCGAAAAGGACAATCGTCGGCCCGCAGTGGCCGCCTCTCTGCTGACTAAGGTGACGGCATCGCAACCGGAGAATGTGCGCGCGTTCGTACTCCTGGGACAGGCGGAGCAACTTGCGGGACACAAGCAGCAGACAATTGCCGCGTGGAGGAAGGCAATTCAGCTGGACCCCACGATGCAGGAGACTGTCTACGCTCTGGCTCAGTCTTTGCGCGAAAGCAATCCGGATGAGTCCGCGCAACTTATGCGGCAGTTCGAAGTACTGCACGCGGCAAACCAGAACGTGGAACGGGTGAGGGAACTTGGGAATCAGGCCTATGCCGCGATGCAGCAGGAGAAGTGGGACTCAGCCGTGACCATCCTGCAGGGTGCGATCGAGGTGTGCGGAACGTGTTTGCTTCAGGCGGATCTTCATCAGCGACTCGGACTGGCAGAGTGCCACCGCGGGGATTTGGATTCGGGGGAACGTGAGTTGCGGCTTGCGCAGTCTCTGAATCCTAATGATCGCGAGACGTTGAAAGCTCTGCAGTGGGTGGCTCTTCAGAAGAAATAATGTCGCCTGGCGATACCGTACACCTCACAAGTTTCGCGGTGAGTCTCGGACGCTTTCTCACCGAGGGTCATGCGAGCGAGGTCGGCTGCGCGGGCTTCGATCAATGGCGAGGAGCGATAGATGGGAGAAGGCGTTTGCTGCGCTACGACACTGATGGTCAAGGGGAGCGCTGGGGCGACTGACGGCCGGAGAAATAGTTCAAGAGGCCGAAGTAAAAACACTTTGCGCATCCCGCAATGTACAAGATTTTGAAAGCAAAAAAAGGTGAATTACATCAATGGAGGCCTCGCGGCCTCCATTGATGTTTGGTTGGATTACGGGTTGTTTAGAAACTAATTTTCCCGGCGAGTTGAACGACCCGGTTGGAGTTTTGCGTGCCGCCGATTTGACCGAAACCGCCCGAAGTGGGCGAGAGATTCGGACCGCTAAAGACGGGACGATTATTGACATTGAAGGCTTCCAGACGGAACTGGAAGTAGGTGTGCTCGGTGAAGTTGAAGTTCTTGAGAATGGAGGCGTCCCAGTCGTTCAACGCATCGTTGCGGAGGTTGGCGAACTGGCTTGGGAAGGTGCGGATGTTGTTGGACGGCTGAGTGTTGAAGAGAGCATTGCCGCCGTTGCCTTGTTGCGGGATGGTGGCTGAGGTGGAGCTGATGTTGTTGTTGAAGGCGTTGATGTTGAACGAGGGAAAGGTGGTTCCGTAGTTGCCGGCGACGCCGGTGTATTCGGTGGCCTGACGGGCGTTGTAGTTGATGGGCTGGCCGGTGGGGATTACGTTGCCGAAGGTGAGTGGAGAGCCCTGTTGATAGAACCATGTGGAAGCGACGTTCCAGCCTCCGAGGGGGAGGTCGAGCCAGCGGGGCGCGCTGCGGCCGAAGGTGCGTCCGCGGCCGTAGGGAAGCTGGTAGCTGACGGCGATTACCGCATGAGTGGGGTGATCGTACTGAGAGATGCGGTACTCAGGACGGATATCGCCGGGGTTGAGGAAGCTTATCGCTTCCAGCAGCTTCGACCACTGGTAGTTTGCCGTGATGGAGAGTCCGTAGCCGGTGCGATGTTCTACGTGGATATCGAGAGCGTGGAAGGTGGACATACCTTCGTCGACGTTGAACTCCGTGACGGAGCCGAACTCGGGAAAGGTCTGCAGGAGTTGGGTCTGGTTGATGGTTTTGCTGGAGTTGAGATTGCCGCCGTTCGGAATGAGGCCGAAGAAAGGGTTGGGCACCGAAGCGCTGAGGCCCGGGTTGGAAGCAGTGGTTTCATACTGTGGCTTGACGTAGTTCAGGTTTTCGTTGATGGGGAGACGACGGCCCGTGCTGCCCTCGTAGAACACGTCTGCGAGCCAGCCACCGGGGAACTGGTGCTGGAAGCCGAGATGCCAGCGCTCGGAGTAGCCGTTGCGGATGTTGGGAGCGAGAAACGAGATGTTCTGCCCGGCAAACGTGGCGAGTCCGAGAGAATTGCCCGTCGGAGCTGCCAGCCCGTTGGGGAAGGGGTTGCTGAGAGTGCCTGGTCCGCCGGCCTTCGGAGGAGCATAGCTGACGATAGGCGCTTGCGTAGTTGCGCTGAAACCCTGCTGCTGAATGCTGTTGTTGAAAGGGAAGATTGGAATGACGAACAAGCCAAAGCCTGCGCGGACGACGGTGTTCTTCAGCACGGTGGGCTTATAAGCCAGACCGACGCGCGGGCTGAACATCGTGGAGGTGAAATTCGAGATGTTCCCCCCCGGCGTGTTGAAGGTCAAGCCCCCCAGCACCTTGAAGTTGGCGACGGGAAGAGCTGCGCTGGGATTGGCGGCGTAGGCTGATGTTGCCGCGGCGCTGTAGGGGTTCGTGGAAGTGGAGTCGAAGCCGCTGACCGCCGTGCCTTCCCGCTCGCTAGGCGAGAAGTCCTTGTCCATGCGAAGACCCATGTTGAGGACGAGGTCTGGGCGGATGCGCCAATCGTCCTGAGCGAACAGTCCGAGATAGGTTTGATTGGCGACGGCGTGAGAGTTGACGTCATAGCTTGCGGAAGAGGGCAGGCCAAGCAGGAACGCGGCGGTGTCGGAGCCGACTGCAGCGAAGGTATCCGTGCCAAAGGCTCCGGTGAAGTTGTTATCGAAGTTGTATGCGCCGGAGGAGTTGCCGAAGGTGAAGTTGCCCTTCTGGAATTTGCGGGCGTCGACGCCGAACTTGAACGTGTGCAGACCGCTGGTCTTGATGAAGTTGACGAAGATGTCGTAACTGTTGAAGGGCGCCGTTCCGGGGGTCTGGCTAGTGGTACCCAGCGAATTGATGGAGCCTGAGTTGAAGAAGAAGCGCGGGAAGATGTTATGCGCGCTGGGCAGGTTGGGGAGGCCGAGCGTAGTGGCGTCGAAGCCGTCGCCGTTGGTCAACGATGGTTGCGAATAGCGAGTGTAGTTGAGACGGACTTCGCTGATAAGCGACTGGTTGATGGTGATGATGTCACCGACCGAGCCGCCCCAGTTGGTGCGGAAGAGGAAGTCGCCGTAGGTTGGGTTGGTCACGCCGTAGAACTGGTTGAGGTACTGAACGCGCTGGTTGTGGCGGCCGGTGAAGTAGAGCCGGTGACGCGGCGACGGGTTCCAGTCGATGCGGCCGAGTTCGTTGTTGTAGCGATCGCCCCCCTTGGCAACGGAGTAGTAGTTGGCCTGACCGAGGCTGTTACCGGGGACGTTGGGGGCTGGTATCAACTTAAGGGTCGCCAGCGCCACCGGGCTGAGCGGAAGCGAGCCTGCCGTAATGACGTTGTTCGGGAAGGGAGTGCGGTCGTAGATGGTGAAACCCTTGGCGGCGCAGGCGGCGTTGACGGTACCGCTGGCTGGGTCGAAGATCGCCTCCGAGTTATAGGTCTTGGTCACACCGGGGCACAATGTGTCGGTGCGGTTTGAACCCTGGGCGAGCAGGGCCGAGAAGTCGCCGTTACGCTCCGCGGCTGTGGGAACGCTTAGGAAGGTGCCGCCGGTGCCGGAGTCGTAGAAGCCTTCGTAGGCGAAGAAGAAGAAGAGCTTATCGCGGCCGTCGTAGACTTTCGGAATCCAGATTGGCCCACCGACCGACCCACCGAACTGGTTCTGGCGGGAGACTCCGACCTTGGAGCCGGGAACCCGCTTCTGGTAAAACGGATAAGCGTTGAGTGCGGAATCCTGGTGGAACTCAGAGAGCGAGCCGTGGATGCGGTTGGTGCCGGACTTGGTGATTTGGTTGGCGACAGCGCCTCCGGAGTGGCCGTAGGTGGCGTCCGACTCGAAGACTTTGATGGAGACCTCGCGAGCTGCGTCCATGGGGAGCTCGTAGGCTGGCGCGTTGTCGGAGGCGTTATCCGGAGAGCCGTCCATCAGGATTTCGGAGTTCTTATTAGGCAGGCCACCGACCGAAAACCCAGCAACAGCGGAGTTGTCGAACGGACGAACTCCGACCGGGTTGGTGGTGGCAATCACTCCAACCGTGTACTGAACCACACTCATGGGCGTGCGGCCGCTAAGCGGGATGTTCTCTAGCAGCTCGCCGGGGATGACCTGACCGATGTTGGCGTCCTCGGAGCCGAGGAGAGGAGGGGTGGCGGTTACTTCGACGACCTGTCCGACGTCGCCCACCGTGAGAGGAATGTCGATGGTCGGATGATCGCCGGAGCTGAGGGTCAGGTTGCGCTGCTCATACTGGCGAAAGCCCTTCGCCTGGACGCTGATGGTGTAGGTCCCGGGATTAAGCAGCGGCAAAGAGTACTGGCCGGAGTCGTTGCTCTCGGCTTTGACTATGATTCCGGTGGACTGGTTCCTCGCCAGGACTTCGACGTGGGGGATCAGGGCACCGGTCGAGTCGGCGAGCGTGCCCGTTACCGTTGCGGTGGATACCTGGGCGATTGCCAATGCCGGCGTCAAAAGAAGAGCAACTACCAGGAGAAAGCGGGATATAAATTGCATCGGTTCTGCCTCGAAATGATTTTCAAAACGTGTTTTCATTTATGGAAACAACGCCCGATGCTGCTTGCTCGCAAACACCACTGGCAAGTGAATTCACGGTTAGGCGGGGGTGAGGAGGGGGTTAGAATTTTTCGGGCCGCGCCGAATCGGACATCTCGAAAGTTAAGTCCCCGCCAGAGACGATCTCTTCATGCAAGAGGTAGTTACGATCCAGCAGCTTGCCGTTGACGCGGACGCTGCGGATGTAAAACTTTCCAGCCTCGGCGCCTCGCGCATGAATTCGGAGAGCCTTTCCGTTCGGCAGGGCAAGGTTGACCTCGTCGAAGCGCGGCGTCCCAATGGCGTAGCGCGGTGTTCCGGGCGTCACCGCGTAGAAGCCCAACGCGGACAGGACGTACCAGGCGGACATCTGTCCGGCGTCGTCGTTGCCGGACAGTCCATCGGGGGCGTTGCGGTATTCTTTGCCCATGATTTCGTGGACATGCTGCTGGGTTTTGGCGGCTGCGCCAGCGTAGTCGTACAGGTAAGCGATGTGATGGCTTGGCTCGTTGCCGTGATCGTAGTATCCGCGGGCGAAAAGCTGGTCGAGCTTCGCGATGAAAGGCCTGGGTCCGTGCTGAAGGGCAATCAGCCCTGTAATGTCCTGCGGAACGAAGAAAGTGTATTGAAAAGGCAGGCCTTCGGTGATGTAGGTGTACTTGACCGAAGGGTCGAAAGGGCTGTCCCAGGTGCCGTCCGCGTGTCGACCTCGGGCAAAGCCGGTGGCCGGATCGATGACGTTGCGGTAGTTTTGCGACCGGACGGCGAAGGTTTTGGCGTCTTCCGTGTGGCCGAGCCAGCCGGCCATCTGGCCTACGAGGAAGTCGTCGTAGGCGTACTCCAGAGTGCGGGAAACCTGTTCGTTGGTGTGGAATGCGTCCAGAACGTGATCTTCGAGGGGAATGTAGCCGTATTTCATGTAGGAGTCGAGGGCGCGACGGCCCCTGCCATCGTGATAAAGCTTGGGTGGGGCGGTTTCGGTCGCGTTCTTTTTCATCAACCGATAGGCTTCCTCGGCGTCGAATCCGCGGATGCCCTTTATGTAGGCGTCGGCTATGATCGCGTCGGCGTGGTCGCCCACCATCTCAGACGTGTAGTTATTCCAGGCGGGGAATATGGGCAGAAATTTGCCTTGTTGGCCTTTTGCTATCAATGACTTGACCATGTCCAGCTCGCGAGGCGGGTCGAGGATCGTGAGCAGCGGGTGAAGAGCGCGGAACGTGTCCCAGATGGAGAAGTCGCAGTAGTAGGTAAAGCCTTCCGCATGTTGGACTTGCGTCCCGCCAGCGAAGCTGGGGTAGGAGCCGTCGCGGTCGCTGAAGATGCGGGGCAGGAGCATGGAGTGGTACAGGGCTGTGTAGAAGATGATGCGATCGGGTGAGTTGCCGGCGACCTGTATGTGGTTCATTTCACTGGCCCAAGCGGCACGCGCGCGGGCAACGACGGCGTTGAAATCCCAGTCGGGGATCTCGGCGTCGAGGTTGCGGCGCGCTTCTTCAAGGCTGGTGAAGGAGGTGCC
>CAZZYB010000057.1:0-13655 GCA_964658125.1 uncultured Acetobacteraceae bacterium
CCACGCCGGTCGTGTACCTCTTCTTCGATTGGGTACGGCGCGTGTTGCCAGGCGTTCGCACCTGGGTTCGGGGCGCCGCCGGATTCGGGCCAAAACGCCCCTACCCTAGCCATGTTCCAGTTCACACCGCGGGCGACTAGCGGCTAAACCCGCATTCTCTCCATCCGCGTCTAATCTGGTAGCAATGCTCCCCTTCCGTTCATCCCGCCTCCCGTTCGTCGCCGCGCTGCTGGCGGCTACGCTGCACGCCCAGACCCATCGCGTCGACGCTCCCCAGAAAGTCATCCGATCGATCGGTGTCTACGAGTGGACAGGTGAACTTTCCAAACCCAACGCCGCGCGGCTTGTTCCGGTCTCGCTCTTCATCGACGCCGCCTATCAGGATGGCGGCAGCTACTACGCTCGGCCCGTGCCGCTGGCACTGTTGAACGGCAACATCTATTCGCTCGAAAAAGCTGGCATTCCGCAAGGTACGATCACTCTGGATTACGCGCGTCACCTGCAGTCTGCCGTGGCGGGCGCCGAAGATACGAGCACGCTCGGCTGGTTCGGCTATGGCACCTTTGCCACGATGCCGGAGCCCCGCAAGACGGTCGCGCTGCATGCCTCCGCGAACACTCCGGCGATTGTTTCGAGCAAGGACTCCGACCGTCCAACGTTTGCTAATCGCAGCCGCGATAACGCAAAGTCGAGTACAACTTCAACGCCGGACAAGACACCTGCTGCAGTGCCGTCGAGCACGCCCGCGGAGGACGATCCCGATCGTCCGCATCTCGGCAAAGCTCCGGCGGCGAAGACGACCCCGGCGCCTGACCCCTCAGATCCTGCTCCGGCGGCAAAGACCAGTGGAAACCAGAAGACCAACGAAGGCCAGAACACCAACCCGACCCTTACGCGCGACCCCGTCGAAGATGACAAGGATCGCCCCACGCTGCGGCATCGCGATCCCAAACAGGCCGAGGCGGACCGTAAGGCGCGCGACCGTTCAGGGGTCGTCGCAACGCCGGGTTCGCTGAACGACGATCCTGATCGCCCCAACATGCGGCGCGGCAAGACTGCGGGCATCGGCGGCGCGCCCTCTGCGCAACTTAGCGGCATGCCGGCGGAGCTGCACCAGATGGTCGCCGTCTCCGACCCTGCGAACCGCGAGCCCCATCCATTCGCTCGGGACTGGGCCTCGCCCACGGAACGTGCCGAAGTCCTTGCGAAGATGCAGGTCGTCGCCCGCGAACAGGTGGCTGACTACGTTCGCCACAATTTCGCAGAGCAGAACCAACCGCCTGCGCCGTCGAAGTCGACCTCGAAGACGCGTGCTCGCGCGACAACGGCCGTACATCTTCAGGCTGTGCCCGAAGCCCCGTTGACCAGCGAGCAGATTACGGCGTACACGCTCAGCTACGGCGGCCTGCCAACGTTTGTCTACACCGCCGTCAGCCCCGACCCCGCGCATGTCGCCGCAGCGATGACAGCGAACCTTCCCGCGCCGGAGCGGTACGTTACGGTGGTCGCTCAGCGGCTCCCCAGCGGCGAGTTGCAGGCGGCGTTCTCGACCGTGACCGACGCGGCGCATCTCGACCGCACACCGTGGTTTCGGCTCGTTGACGCGGTCGATCCCGACGCCAGCAATCGCGCCAGCCTGCTCTTCGAGTTACGCGGCCACAGCTCGCGCCAGTTCGCGCTCTACCGCATCCTCTCCGCGAAGGCCGAGCAGATCTTCATTACCAGTCCCACCGACTAGCACGCCTCGTCTTTTTCTGTTCGCCGCACGAACCTCCTACAATGGAGCTCTATGAGTGACGCCGCAAAGATTGCACTTCTGTTTCCGGGCCAAGGTTCTCAGACCGTCGGGATGGGCCGCAACCTCTACGACAACTATCCCGCCGCACGTGCGGTCTTCGACGAAGCCGACGAAGCGCTCGGTTGTGCGCTGTCGAAGCTGATCTTTGAGGGTCCCGAGGATCAGCTCAAGCTCACCGAACATACGCAGCCCGCGATTCTGACAGTCTCGGTCGCTGCGTGGCGCGCGCTTGCGCCTGAGCTCGAATCCCGCGGCCTGGATCCCGCGTTTGCCGCCGGCCATTCACTCGGCGAGTACAGCGCACACGTTGCCGCGGGTACCTTCAGCTTCGCGGACGCTGTGCGCACCGTCCGCCTGCGAGGTCAGTACATGCAGCGCGCTGTCCCGGCCGGCGAAGGCGCGATGGCGGCTATTCTTGGTCTGGACGCAGAGCGCATCAACGACATCTGCGCGCATGTGTCTGACGATCTGACGCAGAACCCGCCCGAGAAGCCCGGCGACCCGGTCGAGCAGAGCGCCGCCGCCATTGAAGCGGTGAACGATCCGGCCAACCCGGCGACGACGCCGTCCGAAGCGGCGGTGCGGGTCAGCGCTGTCGTCTCTCCCGCGAACCTCAACTCTCCCGATCAAACCGTCATTTCGGGTTCGACTGCCGCAGTCGCTCTCGCTGCCGAGCGCTGCAAGGAAGCCGGCGCCAAGCGCACCAAGATGCTTTCCGTCAGCGCACCATTCCACTGTGCGCTGATGCAGCCCGCGCAGGACGAGCTCGCCAAACAGCTGGAGTCGATCAACTTCGTCGATCCGCATTTCCCGGTGGCGGCCAACGCCGATGCCCGGCTGCTGACCCGCGGCACGGAGATTCGCGACGCGCTCATCCGGCAGGTGACGGGCGCGGTTCGCTGGGTGGAGTGCATACGTCTGCTACAGCAGAGCGGCGCAACCCATTACATCGAAATCGGTCCCGGGAAGGTGCTTACCGGGCTCAACAAGCAGATCGACCCCACGCTGGTCACGGTTAACCTCCAGGACCAGGCGAGCCTTGAAGCGGTGCTCGCAAGCTTCAGTTAGAGCGCTGCAAATGAAAGGGCGCAGCCGCAGGCTGCGCCCTTGTGTCTGCTTATCGGTTACTTCGAGCCGGTGACCAGGTCACCTTGCCCGTCGCGAATCTCAACCGGTCCGAGGTTCGCATCCTTCAACTGCTTTTCGATCTTCGCGCGGTCTCCTGCGGCGACGATCACCAGTTCATCCGGACGTACATCCTCCGTCGCGACACGGGCCACATCCGCCGAGGTGACGGCGCGATACTTTGCCGGAAGTGTAGCGTAGTAGTCCAGAGGCCGGTTGTAGATGAAGATGTTCGCAATCGAACCCGCGATCGCTCCCGACGTTTCAAATGCACCCGGCAAAGACTGTATACGGGCGTCCTTCGCTTCCTTCAGCTCCTCATCGGTGGGAGGATTGGACGGAAAGCGCTTGATCTCGTACATCAGCTCTTTGGCAGCAGGACCGGTGATGTCGGTCCGCACCAGGCCACCCGCGACGAAGGGACCACCAGCACGGTAGCTTGCAAACTGCGAGTTCGCACCGTAGGTGTATCCATTCTTTTCGCGCAGGTTCATGTTGATGCGGCTGGCGAAAGCGCCACCCAGCGTGTAGTTGGCGATCTGCAGGGTCTGCAGATCGGGGGACGTAGCTGGCACTCCAAGACCGTAGGCGAACAGTGCAGTTTGGGGCGCGCCTGGCTTGTCGATGATGACGACGTGGGTTGGCTGCATCTTGGGAGCCGGAGGCAACGGTGTGTCAGCCGAAGCGTTGCCCGTCCACTTGCCGAAGTATTGATTCGAGAGGCTCCGGGCCTGCGCCATCGTGACGTCACCCACGAGCACCAGCGCCGAGTCCTTAGGTCCGTAGTGGCTGGTGTAAAAGCTCTTCACGTCATCCGCCGTCAAGGCGGTAACGCTCGCGGTGGTGCCGGTGGGCGAGGCGCCGTAGGGCTGATCGCCGTAGACAAGCTTCGGTCCAACACGGTTCGCGAGCGCCGAAACGGAGTCGCCTTCCTGTTGAATGCCGATCAGGCGCTGGCGCCGCAAGCGCTCCAGGTCTTCGTTGTTGAAGGCCGGATGCTGGATCACATCGGCGAACAGGTCCATGGCCGGACCGGTGTGGTTGGTTAGAGTCGTCATGCCGGCGTTTGCACCGTCCATGGTGGCGCCGACAAACACCCGCACGCCGAGGCGCTCCTGCTCTTCGGCCAGTCTGGTGAGGTCGCGTGTGGTGGTGGCTTCGGCCATCACCTGGGCGGTCAGGCTGGCGAGACCGCCTTTGCCGACGGGGTTATTTTCGCTGCCGGCGCGCGACACGAGCGTCGCCGAAAGCACTGGGAGGGATTTTTCTTCAACAACGTACACCTTCAGCCCGTTGGCCAGAGTGAAGGTCTGCGGGATGGGAAGGTGGACGCTGACGGGGGGCCCGGGCTTGGGAGCCGTTGCGCGCCACTCCTGTGCCTTTTCGAACTCCGCAGTGTAGGGGTTCGTGATTTTAACGTCGGCATCGGTATCATCCGGGCTGCGCGGCACGTCGTCGAGGGTCTTCTTACCGGGTACGCTGTAGACAACTACTGCCGAATCTTTGGTGAAGTATTTGTTCGCTGCAGCCTTGGCGCTGGCAATGGTGACGGCTTCGGTTGCGGCAATATCCTTGGGCAAATAGCCCGGGTCGCCGGTGTACTGGTTGTACTCATTGAGCGCATCGGCGATACCGCCAAACCCGCCCAGGCGCTGCAGACCGGCGATCTGCTGCGTCAGGGTGGTCGCCTTGGAGGCCTCTACTTCCTGCGCCGTCGGTCCATCCTGCTGGAGCTTTGCAATCTCGTCCCAGACAATCTTTTCGAGGTCTTCGAGCTTTATACCGGGCTTGGCCGTAACGACGCATTGCGCCGAGCCATTGAGCTTGCTCGGCCGTGTTCCGCAGCTTACGCGCTGCGCCACCTGGGTCTTGTAGACCAGCGCCTGGTCCAGGCGGCTGGCCTTGGCTCCACCGAGGGCAAACATCGCAGCCTCCACGTCCTGGGCACCGGGCGTGTAGGCGGCCGGCGTCAACCAGGCGATGGTCAGCTGTGGAAGCTTGACGGTGTCGGTCACGGTGGCGCGCTTCTGCTGGGTGATGGGAGGCGTGACGACAGTCACGGGAGGGACCTGAGGGCCAGCAGGGATCGGACCGAAATACTTGGTGAGGAGCGCCTTCAGCGTCGCAGGATTGAAGTCGCCCGCAATCGCGATTGACGCGTTGTTCGGCGTGTAGAACTGCTGATGAAAGTCGCGAATGTCGGCAATACGCGCGGCTTCGATGTCCGCGTGCGAGCCGATGACGTCCCCGTAGTACGGGTGTCCCTGCGGATACAGCAGGTGCGCTACTTCCTCGGTGGCGGCGGCGTAGGGGCGGCCTTCACCCTGCCGGCGTTCGTTCCGGACCACGTCGCGCTGGTTCTGCAGCAGCTTGCGGTCGAGCTTCTCCATCAGGAAGCCCATGCGGTCGCTCTCCAGCCATAGGCCGAGCTCGAGCTGATTGGCCGGCAGCGTCTCAAAGTAGTTGGTGCGATCAAAGTCGGTGGTGCCGTTTACATCTGTAGCGCCCGCACCCTGCACATACTTGATGTGCATCTTTTCGCCGACATGCTCCGCTTCTTCGAACATCATGTGTTCAAACAAGTGCGCAAAGCCGGTGCGGCCCGGCCGCTCATTCAGCGGCCCGACGTGATACCAGAGATCGACGGCAACCAGCGGCAGGCGGTGGTCTTCATGCGTAATGACCTTCAAGCCGTTGGGCAGCGTGTAGGTCTCGTACTTGATCTCGGGAAGCTTCAACCTGGCTTCCTGCGCGCTTACCGAGCTGGCGAACGCAACGCAACCGATCAGCGCAAGCGCTGCCAGACTCTTCGAAAAGAACTTCATGGTGGAAAATCTCCTTGGGCGCCGTCTCTGCCAAAGCACGCGACGGCGCTTCCAGCATAGCGGATTCACTACATTCTGGTGGCATTCGTCACAATATTGTGACCAGACAGCGTTTCGGAGGGACGACTACCGTTCTTCGGCGTTCAGTTTTTCGTTGCGGGCCTCGATAGCCGCGCTTTTTTCCGGCTCAATTTTCTTGAGCAACTCAAGCAACCGGGCGGGTTCGAACGTGTCCAGATGATGATCGGCGCCCTCGCAGAATCCGCCGCCGGGCCCGCTTATGCAGATGACAATGATCTTCGGCTGAATCGCCTTCAGATCGCGAACCAGATCGGCACACAGCACGTCCGGCAGATTGGCATCCATCACCACTCCGTCGACTGCCGGAAAGCGCTTCAAGGTCTGCAGCGCTTCCTCGCAGCTGTACGCCGTGATGACGTTCAGTTTGGCTGTCTCAATGACTAGTTTTCGGGTGGAGATGCTGCTGGCGTATTCGCGATCGATGACGAGAAAACAGGGCCTGACCATGGGGTTATTCTACCTTTGCGCCGGGCCGAAATAGGCACCTGACCGCTTAGAATAGAGCAGATGGCGTTTTCTGAACAATTCGACGTGCTGATCGTGGGCGCAGGGCACGCCGGCTGCGAAGCCGCGGCGGCAGCGGCACGCATGGGTCTGCGTACAGCGCTTTTTACGCTGAACCTCGACCTGATTGCGCAGATGTCCTGCAACCCGGCCATTGGGGGAGTTGCCAAGGGCCACCTTGTCCGCGAAGTCGATGCCCTGGGCGGCATCATGGGCGAAGTCGCCGACGCCTGCGGTATTCAGTTCCGTCTGCTCAATACCTCGCGCGGGCCGGCCGTCTGGTCGCCGCGGGCGCAGTGCGACAAGGCGCTCTACCGCGTGAAGATGCGCGAAAAGCTGGAATCCATCCCGAATCTTTTCATCAAGCAGGCCGAGGTGGTGGACCTGGTGTTCGAGGAGCAGGGATTAGGGATTAGGGAACAGGGATTAGGAGAATCGGCTCCTGCCGATGGCGGCGGACCCTTCTTAATCCCTAATCACTGTTCCGTAATCCCTGCTTTACCCCGCTGCACCGGCGTCCTGCTCCGCGACGGCCGCATCATCGCGGCGAAGGCCGTGATCGTCACGACGGGGACGTTCCTCAATGGCCTCATCCACTGCGGGGAGCAGCAATACACCGCCGGACGTTCCGGCGAACCCGCCAGCGTGCTGCTGGGAGAGTCGCTCAAGAAGCTGGGGCTGCGCGAGTGCCGTCTGAAGACCGGGACGCCGCCGCGGCTTGATGGACGCACCATCGACTGGACGAAGTTTGAAGAGCAGCCGGGTGATACCGACCCGACGCCGTTCAGCTTCCGCAGCTCCACCGGAGCCGATGGCGCGTGGACGCCTCCGCTGCGCCAGATCTCCTGCCACATCGCGACGACGACGCCGGAGACACTGAACCTCATCCGCGCCAACGTGCATCGTTCGCCCATGTACACAGGCCAAATTGAGGGGATCGGACCGCGCTACTGCCCGTCGATCGAAGACAAGATCGTCCGCTTTCCGGACAAGATTTCGCACCAGTTTTTTCTCGAGCCTGAAGGTCTCAACACCCACGAGGTCTACATCAACGGCATGAGCACGTCGCTGCCAATGGAAGTGCAAACTGCGATGGTGCACTCCATCCCCGGCCTCGAAAACGCTGAGATGCTGCGGCCCGGCTACGCCATTGAGTACGACGCGATCGACCCGACGGAGCTTGACCGCTCGCTGCGTGTGAAGAAGTTCGACGGCCTGTACCTTGCCGGGCAGATCAACGGCACGTCGGGCTATGAAGAGGCGGCGTGCCAGGGCCTGATGGCCGGTATCAACGCGGCGCTGTCTGTGCTCGGCGAAGCGCCTTTCAATCTCGACCGCACCGAAGCGTACACAGGCATTCTGATCGACGACCTCATCTCGAAGGGCACCGACGAGCCCTACCGCATGTTCACCTCGCGCGCCGAGTTCCGGCTGCATCTTCGCATCGATAACGCTGACACACGCCTAACGCCGCACGGCCGCAAGCTTGCGCTCATCGACGACGATGCGTGGGCGATCTACGAAGCCAAGCAGGCCCGCGCCAACGCCTTCACGCACCTGCTCGAAACCGCTCGGGTCGCCGAAGCTGATCTCGCGCCTCTCAGCTCCACAGCTCAAAGCTCTGAGCTCATTCCTGGGCCCACCCCACCCGCGATTGCGAAGGGCGACCTCTTCGCGCAGCTCCTGAAGCGCCCCACGATGACCATTGAACAGCTCATCCCTACGTTGCTCGACCGCATCCGCGCGACCGCGGCGCTGAGTCCGTGGGCCGCCGCCGCCGACGCTCATCCCGGCAAACTACCTGTCTGGGTACGCAACGAAATGAAGACCGTCGAAACCGGCATCAAGTTCGCCGGCTATCTCGCGCAGCAGCAGAAGTCGATGGAGCGCCTGCGCAAGGACGAGCAACGCGCCATCCCCGGCTGGTTCGACTACACGACCTGTAGCGGCCTCTCGCGCGAAATGGTCGAGAAGCTGTCACGCGTCCGCCCAAACACTCTAGGCCAGGCCAGCCGAATGTCCGGAGTAACACCTGCGGCGGTCTCCCTCATTCAGTGCTTCCTTGAGATCCAAGCCCGCGGACGAACAGCTTAGCACTGCACTGAGCCCCGGCTAGTTGTGTATTCTTTGGTTGCTGCACGCGCCTGGAATCGCTGCCATGAAAAAACTCCTTCCCCTGCTCCTTTTCACTTCCTCCCTCGCCTGCTATTCGCAGGCGCCGACACTTGATCCCAACTTCGGCATCACGGTCATGCCGCTGTGGGACAATCTGCCCGCGAACGCCACTGCCGCAAACCAGCCCACACTGACGGTTTTCGTCCCCCATCCGGGCCGCAGCAACGGCACCGCCGTCATCATCGCTCCCGGGGGCGCGTACCTCGGTCTGGCGATCAACCTCGAAGGCCGCCAGGTCGCTGATTGGTTTACGGCGCGGGGCGTCACCGCCTTTGTGCTGAAGTACCGCCTCGGTTCGGACAACCTCTACCCGATTCCGTTGCAGGACGCGCAGCACGCCGTTCGCCTCGTCCGTTCGCTGGCGCCGAAGTACAAGCTCACGCCTAGTCGCATCGGCTTCATGGGCTTTTCCGCCGGAGGCCACCTCGCCGCCATGGCAGGCACGCTCTACGATCAGGGAGACACCGCAGCCAGCGATCCGATTGCTCACTTCGGCAGCCGCCCCGACTTCCTTGTGCTCGGCTATCCCTGGCTCAACGCCATGCAGCCCAACGATCAGAAGCTCATCACCTACTGCTCGGTTCTGAAGATCACAGACGAAGCCAAGTGCAAGGGGTTCGACACCGCCTACACTCCGGCGCTGCACGTCACCGCGCAAACGCCACCGACGTTCATCTACTCCACCACCGACGACCGCACGGTCCCGATCAGCGCCAGTGTCGACTTCTACCGCGCGATGGTTGCTGCCGGAGCTGACGTCGAGCTTCATATCTTCCGCCACGGCGCGCACGGCAGCGGTCTGGGCATGGGTGATGCCGCGCTCGACCAGTGGCCCACCCTGCTCGAACAGTGGATGCGTGATGAAGGATTCCTTCCTCCTCCAACGCCAAAATGATGCGACGATTGCCCATCCCGCCAGCTGTGTTGCGCGTTTTTGTTATCGCGCTCGCAGCCTGTCCCGTGCTCGCGCAACAACCGGATCAGCCCACCTCCAGCATCACCGTCACCACGCAGATCGTGGCGCTCGATGCTGTCGTTCGCACCGCCGATGGGCAGCGTCTGCTCAACCTCGACAAAGATGCCTTCACCCTCAAAGTCGACGGCAAACCGATGCCGATCCGCTATTTCAACCGCGACAATGACCTGCCGCTCTCGATCGGCCTGATGATCGACAGCAGCGAAAGCCAGCGCGTGTACTTCGACGAGCAGGCGCTCTCCAGCGACATCTTTTTCACGAACACGCTGACCAAGCCCGACGACCGCGCATTCGTCGCCGTGTTCGACAGCCGAGTCGTCATGCTGCAGCCCATGACTTCGCACCACAACGATCTTCGCAACGCGCTCCGCCGCCTCGACTACCGCGATGCCAGCAACCAGGGCAGCACGCTGCTCTTCGACGCCATCGCCGCAGCATGCAAGACGATGACCAGCAAGGAAGAGGGCCGCCACGCCCTCGTCATCCTCACGGACGGAGACGACAACGGCAGCCACGCCACACTTCAAGACGCCATCCGCGCCGCGCAGCTTGCAGATGTCGCCGTCTACAGCGTGCTCTACACCCGCGAGGTGATTGGCGGGACGCAATACCCTGCCGTTCCGGGCTTTCGGCCCTCCGGCGTCACCGTGATGAAGGAGCTTTCGCGCGTCACGGGAGGCCGTGCGTTCGTCGTCGGCTCCGGCACGTCCATTACGGACATCTTCTCGGAGATCGAACTCGATCTGCGCTCGCAGTATCGCTTCGGTTTTACGCCGCCGCCATCGAAGCCCGGCAAGTATCACTCGGTCGACCTCCGCACGGCAGATAAGCGCGGGAGCATCCAGGCCCGTAGCGGCTACTACTCGCCCAACTGAATCACTTCTGGGGCAGCAGACCGCGTTCGACGAGCACCGGCGGCCGTCGCGCCTTGGTAGCCTGTTCATACGCGTACGCCCAGCCCAGCAGGTCGCCGTCTCGCCACGGCCTTGCGCTGATCTCCAGGCCAAACGGCAGGCCGCTGGGATAGAAACCCGCAGGCACCACCACGGCCGGAATGCCGATGCGGTTCACCCACCCCGTCGCCGAATGCGGCCCCGTGCTCAATGCGCCGTTCTGGCTCATGGTTTCATCAGGTGGAGGCATCTGCGCGCTGGGATAGATCAGGCCGTCGAGGTGGAACTTATCCAGCGCCTCCATGTACTCCGCCAGCGAGGCTTTGCGGGGGCCAAAGAACCGCGCCTCGGCCTCCGGATCATCGGCCAAGCGCACCTGCGGAGGCGCTGGAGGCACCTTCCCCACGACGGTTCCGTCCGGCGCCACTGCAGCACCAGCCGGACGGCCGCCGGTAAACACAACGGGCCACGGCTTTCCTGTCGCCGCCGTAAACTGCTCGCCTGTGCGGTACTCCGCCGGCCCAAACTCTGCCAGCCAGCGATCCGCTCCATCCTTCGTGTACGGCCGCGTCAGGGATTTCCGCCCGCCATCAAGGAAGCCTACCGGCAGCAGGGCGTCATCGATCACCACCTCGGCCCCCGCTGCCCGCATCGCCTCTACGGCCTGCATCAACATGGCGCGTGTCTCGGGACGGAGGCCGTCCTCCTTCTCGGAAAAGATGAACGCAGGCACGCCGAACCGCTTGCCCTTCAACGCCTCCTTCTTCAGATAGGCCGTGTACGGCGCAGCTTGTGCCTTGGCGGCGGAACCTGTAGTCGCCGCGTCCAGCTTGTCTTCGCCCGCCATCACACCCAGCGCGATCGCCGCATCGGTTACGTTGCGCGCAATCGGACCGGTGTTGTCGCGCAGCCAGTCGAGCGGCGCGATCCCTGCAATGCTGACCAGGCCCCGGGTCGGCATGAATCCAACGACGGAGCTCGTGCCCGCGGGCATGCGGATGCTGTTCGCCGTGTCTGTCCCTGTGCCCAGCATGGCCATGTTCGACGTCACCGCAGTCACGGTCCCGCCTGAACTTCCACCCGGCGAGAAGCGCACGTCGTACGCGTTGCCGGTCCTGCCGAAGGCGGTCGAACGGTTCGTATCACTGGCGGCAAAGTCGGGCATATTGGTAATGCCGAGAATCACCGCCCCAGCCGCACGCAGCTTTGCCACCACGGTTGCGTCCTTCTCCGCGAGGAACTCGTGTCCAGGCTGCGCGAACCCCGCCCAGCCATCGGTGTCGATCAGGCCCTTCACCGCCGTGTTCGCCTTCACGACGATCGGAACGCCCCACAGCGGTCCGCGCATCGCGCCTCTGTCTTCCGCTCTCGCCGTTGCCAACGCAGTCGACTCATCCACGGTCTGCACGGCGCGGTAGATGCCGTTGTACCTCGCAATGCGCGCGAGATACCACCGTGTCACATCCAGCACAGTGTACTTATGCGCGGCGTAGAGCCGGTGCAGGCCGTCGATGTCGACCTCCATCAGATCGCGATCCATCCGGGCAAGCTTGTCCGCTGGCAGACTGGCCATCGCCGATGGCGGGGGCGGCATCTTCACCGGGGGCGCCTGCCCTGACGCTGAAGAAACCCAGGCCAGAACGAAAACTCCAACACACCACGAACTGCGCTGCATGCAAGTCTCCAGAAGCTAAAGGAATGCCTTCTTGTAGCACATCCTTCTGCTGCTGCATCGACTGGGGCTCCATGGCGTCTAATATTTTGTGAACCCGCACGGCTGGCTACAACCCATTTCGCTGTTGTTTATCGCCGCGATGTTGGTGCTGGTAGTCGGTGTGCGACTCTGGAGGCGTATGGCAATCTCAAACTCTCGCAAAGAACCAATCCCCGCACCGATCCATGACATCTTCGCTCCCGAGAGCGGTTGGGACGAAAACGAACGCCACACAACCGTCTTTGCCGGTGGATGCTTCTGGGGCGTGCAGTCCGTCTTTCAGCGCGTCAAGGGTGTCGAAAAAACTACTGTTGGCTACGCCGGCGGCTCCAGGCACACGGCCATTTATCGCGCTGTTTCGTCCATGGACACTGGCCACGCCGAGGCGATCGAAATTGTCTACAACCCTTCTGAAGTGTCCTTCGGCACGCTTCTGCGCATCTTCTTCTCCGTCGTCCACGATCCCACGCAGCTGAACCGGCAGGGCGCCGACGTGGGCACACAATATCGCTCCGCCATCTTCTACACAACGGAAGAGCAGAAGGAAGCGGCCCAGGCTTACGTCGCACAGCTCGACACCGCGCAGGTATTCTCAGGCAAAATTGTGACCGACATTACGCCGCTGATCGAGTTCTTTCCCGGCGAGGATTACCACCAGGACTACGCTCTTAAGAACCCGCATAACCCCTACATCCAGGTGTGCGATATCCCTAAAATCGCTTCACTCAAACAGCAGTTTCCGGGCCTGTTTCAGGAATATACCCTCTGAATCCGTGGGTGGCGGGCAGTCGATCCAAAGCCTTACGCATCCAAATCTCACCAGGTTTCACCGCAGGTACCAGCACGATGCATGGAAAATCTTTCCGTAGCCTGGCGGCCGCTTTATGTGCCGCTATCGTTTTTTTGCCCTTCTGCGCCGCCGCTCAGGATGCTGAAGGGCAGGGGCGCGCTCCGAGACAGACCACCGGCGTAGGCCAGAAGGACTCCCCAAGCGGCAAGACGGGCACCGGCCAGGACAGCAAGTCCGCCTCCAAACCAGCGAGTGCCGGCGAGCAGTCCGCCAGCACGACGCGACTGAAATTAGGTCCCCTCGCGCCCTCGATTGCCCCGCCCGACCTGCCCAAGAGTCGCCCCGTAATCGGGCTCGCCATGGGTGGAGGCGGCGCGCTGGCCATGTCCGAGATCGGCGTACTCGCCTGGTTTGAGCAGCATCGCATCCCCGTCGACGTGGTCGCCGGCACGAGCATGGGCTCCATCCTCGCCGCGCTTTACTCCACCGGCAAGTCACCCGAGCAGATGACGCACATCATGACCGAGGACTCGGTCGCTTCGATCTTTCGCATCCAGTCGCAATTTTCCTCGCGCAACTTCCGCCGCCGTGAAGACAGCCGCGAGATTCCCAACGCCGTCACGGTCGGCCTCAGACATGGAGCCGCTCTCCGCAACTCTCTTCTGACCGACACCGGCCTGAACGAACTGCTGGACAAGGAATTCCTCGCCTACAACGACCAGACCGACTTCAACGATCTCCCCATCCCCTTCCGCTGCCAGGCCACGGACCTCA
>CAZZYB010000058.1:0-10044 GCA_964658125.1 uncultured Acetobacteraceae bacterium
CATACACACTTTTCGTATCGTGCAGCAACCGCCCAATCAGCGTGCTCTTGCCGTCATCCACGCTGCCCGCCGTCGTAAATCGCAGCATCTCCTGGTCCAGATGCGAATCCAGAAAAGCCCTGAACGCACTCTCCCGCGACGGCGCATTCAATCCTAAAATCTGAGTCTCCATTTAGAAGTAGCCCTCCCGCTTCTTGGCTTCCATGGAGCCTTCCTCATCATGGTCAATCGCCCGATTCTCGCGCTCGCTCCGCCGAAACGTAATCAGCTCTTCAATAATCTTCGGCAGCGTATCCGCGTCGCTCTCAATCGCGCCCGTACAAGGCGCACATCCCAGTGACCGCATCCGCACCTTCCGCTTCACAACCTTTTCATGCGCCAGCAGACGAGTCGTGTGATCCACGAGCGTCAACGTATTGCCTCGCACTACAACGTCGCGCTCCTCCGCAAAGTACAACGGCACAATCGGAACCTGTTCCGCATACAGATAAAGCCAGATGTCCAGCTCCGTCCAGTTCGACAGCGGAAACACCCGTATGCTCTCCCCCTTGCGCAGCCGCGAGTTATACAAACTCCACAGCTCCGGCCGCTGATTCTTCGGGTCCCACTGCCCAGCCGTATCGCGAAAGCTGTAAACCCGTTCCTTCGCACGGCTCTTCTCCTCATCCCGCCGAGCCCCGCCAAACGCCGCATCGTACCCACCCTCTCCCAGCGCATCCAGCAGCGAGCGAGTCTTCAGTGCTCCACAACAATTCTGCGTACCCAGCTTCCACGGACTCGCACCATCCGCAATCGCTTCCTCGTTGCGATGCACAATCAACTCCGCGCCAATCTCTTTCGTATACGCATCCCGAAACGCGATCATCTCCGGAAACTTGTAGCTCGTATCCACATGCAGCAGCGGAAACGGAATCTTCCCCGGATAGAAAGCCTTCTGCGCCAGCCGCAGCATCACGCTCGAATCCTTGCCAATCGAGTACAGCATCACCGGCCGCGCAAACTCCGCTACCGCCTCGCGCAAAATGTACAGGCTCTCCGCTTCAAGCGCCTGCAGATGATTGAGTCGGCCGCTCAATTCAACTTCTGCGGCGCCGTCTCTGCTTTCCAGTTTCAACACTGCGTTCTCCAATGTGTACCGATTGCCGCTGCCTGGGCTCGTACAACCCAAGCCCCCTTTTGCGGCAGCCTGGCTTATGAAATTTTCATTTGAGGATTGAAAGAAAGTTCGTCGCTCGGGGTCGGCTGATCCCGCTCTTCTGCATGCGCGTCAACAACAGCCAAGTGGCCGTGGACAGCGAATTCGCAGTGAAGAAAAAAGCTCCATAAGATTGATGATATCCACTCCGGCAGCCAAGCGCAATCGAGAAGACTAGCAAAGAGGAACATCCTTTAGCAATGGCTGAACGCATCATCGAAATTACAATTGACCCATTGCGAGACTCCCAACACCAAGGATTCCACTATGTCTATGCGCGTTTTCCGAGTTTCGAAGCCCCTTTTGTTCGCTGCTGCCGCCTTCGCAACCGCCCTGACAGCCTCGGCTCAAGCCTTCAAGACCGCTACTGAAATCCCGGACTCGCGCGCCGACGTCTATCTCGGATACGGCTACTTCCACCCCGTAAACTCCGACATCGGCAACCACCCGTATCAGTCCATCTACAACCAGAACGGCACATTGAGTATCAGCGGCTACTTCAACCGCTACCTCGGCCTGCAGGTTGAAGGCGCTTACTTTTCCAGCAACAGCCAACGCGGTCTGCCGGGTCAGTGCGTCAACGGAGCCTGTTCCGACCGCGACCCCCGTGTCTACACCGCCGAAGCCGGTCCCATCTTCCGCTATCCGCTCAACCGCTGGGTCCCCTACATGCACCTGCTCGGAGGCGGCGCCCGCATCGCCGGTCCCGTCCTCCAACCGCTCACCTGGGGCTGGGGCATTACCGGCGGCGTTGGCGTAGATTACATCCTCCCGTACTTCCACAATCGTTTCGCGGTCCGTCCCATCCAGGCCGACTTTCAATACTCCCAGGTCGACTACGGCCCCCAGGGTGCCGGCGGAAATATCGGCGGCTTCGGTGAAATTCACGCCTACAAACTTTCCGGCGGCCTCGTCGCGAGGTTCGGCGTTCCCGACGTCGTCCGCCCTGTCGAAATCGGCTGCACCACCCAGCCCGGCAACGTCTATCCCGGCGAGCCCGTCGTCGCCAACGCCAGCGTCGTCAACCTGAAGCCCGGCCGCAAAGCCTTCTACACCTGGACCAGCACCGGCGGCAAAGTCACGCCCAACGACTCCTCCGCCACCATCGACACGACCAGCCTCGGGCCCGGCGATTACACCGTCGGCGCCCACATGGCCTACGGCAGCAAGGCCAAAGACCAGGCCACCTGCACGGCGCCCTTCACCGTAAAGTCCTACGAGCCGCCAACCATCACCTGCAGCGCCAACCCCGCCAATCCGATGTCGGGCGCGACGGTCATCATCACAGCCGTCGGCATCAGTCCGCAGAACCGCCCGCTTACCTACTCTTACTCCACCAGCGGCGGCGGGCAGATCATCAGCTCCGGTCCCACGGCCAGGCTCTCCACCGCGGGCCTCGACTCCACCTCCATCACCGTTACCTGCAACGCCGTCGACGACCTCGGCAAGACCGCCACCACAACCACCCTCGTGACGGTACAAAAGCCCGCGCCTCCCATCCACGTCGAAACGCAGGAGCTTTGCAGCGTCTCCTTCGAGCGCCATCACGCCCGTCCAGTGCGCGTAGATAACGAAGCCAAAGAATGTCTCGACAGCGTAGCCCTCACCATGAACCAGAAGGCCGACGCACAGCTCATCATCATCGGCAACTCGGGCTCAACCGACACTGCACAGATGGCCGCCGAACGCGCGCTCAACATCCGCCAATACTTCGTGCTCGAGAAGGGAATCGACACCTCGCGCATCTACGTCCGCACGGGCGGCACATCAGGTCGCAACGCCCGCCTTGTCCTGGTCCCCGCGGGCGCCACGTTCAGCAGCACGGGCACGCAAACCTTCGACGAAGGCGCGATCACCCGCCACGGCCAGGCCTACGGAAAAGGCGCAGCGGGCAGCACTCCACCCCACAAGGTCATCCACCACCGCCGTCGTGCGCAATCCGGCGCGACAGCCGGCAACACACCATAGCCAGAACCCACTCAGCCCATAGGCACTTTCTGATAGACTGAATCTCGTCGGCAAGCAAGCGGCATCGCTCGAGAACATCCCGGAGCATGCGGCCAGCAATCCACGCAGACAACACTTACACCAGAGTTCGGGGCGTAGCGCAGCCTGGTAGCGCACCTGCTTCGGGAGCAGGGGGTCGGAGGTTCGAATCCTCTCGCCCCGACCATTTAAATTCTGCAACACAGCGAACTTTTCGCACTCTGCGAAAAGTTCGTTTGGCGGCGCTTTTACCGCCAACTCCCTTCCGTCGGCTCCTTGTGTCTACCGATGCCGCTAATACCCGACGCGCCACACAAGAAATCCACCCCCACCGCTCCGAGTCTATTTCCGACCTCGCTCACGCTAACGAACTTTTCGCTCAGCGAGTACCCTCCGCTTGTATGCCGCTGACGCGTGTACTTCTCGGCTGCCGGCGGGCGTTCGGGCTATCATCCTCCGCAAACTAGGTAACAATCGATCAGTATGCTAGCATTCCTGCATTCTCCTGACTTTGAGTGAGATGAGACCGCCTCAGAAGGACATTTTTCTCCTACGGCACGCAGGTAACGAAATCATGGGTCGGGTATGGACTTCCTTATTGTCGGTGGGGATTTTGGTGGGATGCCTGGGTTGCAATGCTCCCGAGGGACATCCCCCGTCAACGAGTAGCGCCAGCTCCGAAAAGGCGCTCCAGGTGCCGGGGACCTACGTGGCGCCAGAAATCGATCGCGGAGGTCCCGCGACCCCTACGCCGAAGACCTCCCAGGACGTACTTGCGGGACTGCCTATGGGCCGTATTTTGTTTGCCTGTCCTCCCACCATGCAGGTAGGGGCGTCCGAACGCGTGGAGGTTCGGATCTCAGGCGATCCCAAGGAAGACATCAGCAGCGGATTGCAGGAACGTGGTGTGCCGGTCCAGGCGGGAGCGAAGATCGCGCCGGTCATGAAAGTGACTCTGACACCGGATGAGGACGGCGTCTTCGACGTAAAGACTCTCAGCGAGCCCGAGCAGTTCACAGGCGGCACATTTTCGCAATGGGTATGGTCCGTGACACCCCTCAAATCCGGGACACACAATCTCTACCTGACCGTGAATGTGGTCGTAGAGGTCCCCGGATTCGGTCCGCAGAAGAGAGAGATTCCTGTGTTGACCCAGGCCGTGCATGTGCGCACGGATATGACGTATTCGACCGGCGAGTTCTGGCGAAAAAACTGGCAATGGTTCAGCACCACACTGCTGATTCCCTTAGGTCTTTGGCTATGGAAGAAGCGGAGTAAGGCTAAAGAGTGAAGATCGCGGTTGCAATATTACTTTTGATTGCGAGCGCCACAGGGCCGGCCCACGCGCAGACGTACGAAGCCCTCTACGCAAGGGCGATAGAGCAGTGGAGGGCCAAAGACTATCCCACTGCCGTGAAGAGTTTCGATCGCCTTTACCAGATGGCTCAGGCTTCACACGATTTGGACAAGCAGTACGACATGCTCGGCTGGCTTAGTTCAGGGAGCGACATGGTGGGAGATCTAACCAGGTCGCTCGCCCTCAGCGAGAAGAGGCTCGCGTTACTTCAGCAGAACCGCCAGCACTTCCAGAGTAGAGCGGACGAAGAGGAAGAGTTGCTGCATACGCTTGGGTCTATTTACCTGGAGCAAAGCAACTATCCACTCGCCTTGAAGAACTTGCGAACAAGCCTTGCCATCTGTCAAAAGCCGTTGAAGGATTGTGGAACCAGTACGGGCCGAATCATGCGAGACCTGGGAATCGCTATGTTTCTTTCCGGGGATCCTAAAAGCGCGGAGCCAATGCTTCGCGGTTCAGCGAAGTCTTTGCATGACTTCAGCGCTCAGACCAACCCAAATCCGTCCGCCGCACCGACGACGGATTTGGAGACGGAAACTCTTCGCTGGCTCGAACGTGTGTTGGTCACAGAACATCGCACGGACGAAGCGCTGGAAGTGTCGCAGCGATGCCGGGCGGGCGGCTTGAGCTTAGCGCTCACGGCGCGACTGGGCGCAAAATTCAGTCAAAGCACCGCAGCTCCAACGGCAAGCCAGCTCAAGGCGATTGCGCATGAAGAAAACGCAACGCTGGTGGACTACTCCATCGTGTACAAGACGAAATCTTCAGTCCCACTGGAGTACAGCGACTTCGAGATGCTCCCCGCCGCCGAACTTTACGTCTGGGTAATTCATCCGTCAGGAACGATCGACTTCCGCCAGTCAAACTTCGGCCCCTCAGGACTTCAGCTGGCTGCGCTGGTCAAGGAGGTACGAAATTCCATCACAACACTTCATGATCCTGCTGCGCGAGCGAAGGTGCTGCAACGGGCCTATCAGGCATTCATACAGCCGATCGAAGCGCTCCTTCCGGCGGACCCGCAGGCACAAGTATTGTTTGTGCCGCAGGACACCTTGTACCTTCTGCCCTTCGCCGCGCTCGAAGATACGAAGGGCAAATACCTCATCGAGAAGCACACAATCGCGAATGAGATTTCGTTGGAGATTCTCGGGATGGGTCGTAAGCAGTTGGACCGGCTGCCGAAGCAATCCATGGGAATGCTTGCTATTGGCAACCCGACTCCGCCCGCCGGGTACCCCTCGCTGCCGGGAGCCGAGAAGGAAGCCGGTGCTGTGGCGGGCGTGTTTTCCGCCACGCCGCTGACAGGGGCCCAGGCGACGAAATCCGCCATGATGAGCCGCGCCGGAAATGCGCGCATCCTTCACCTCGCGACGCACGGCCTTTTGAATGCGAATGAAGGCCAACTCAGTGCCCTGGTGCTGTCTCCAGATCGAAGCGACCCCGGACTTCTTTCGGGAGTCGAGGTACAGGCGATGACGCTGCCCGCGGAGCTGGCCGTCTTGAGCGCCTGTGACACAGGGGAAGGAAACATTACAGGCGATGGAGTTTTGGGAATCGCACGTTCCTTTGCGGCGGCGGGTGTCCCCACGCTGATCGTTTCGCTTTGGTCAATACCCGATTCGCCCACGGCAGTTCTCATGAGCGAGTTCTACAGGAACCTGCGGTTAGGAGGAAGCAAGGCTCAGGCCCTCCGCACAGCGATGTTGAGCACAATGAAGCAGTATCCAGAGCCAAAGGCCTGGGCGGCTTTTACAATCCTGGGTGTGCCCGGCGCATCTCCTCTGCTACGCCTCGTGCATGGCAACGCCAACCAGCAGGTGAACGCGGGCTACGCTCCCATCTTCACCTTGCCGAAGGACGCACACGATTACGTCCAGCAAGATGACAAGGGATACAGCTTCAGTTCATCGATTAACCTCACGGACTTGGCAGAATTCTACCGGAGGGCGTTCAAGGCCAGGGGATATAGAGAAAAGATCTCGCTGGCTTCCGTGAATAAGCAAAGTTTCAGCCTGGTCTTCGAGGGACTGCGGAAAGGCGAGGTTCTGAACGTGCAGGGGGCCGAGGGCGGCGACGTTCGCGTTGTTTCCGTCGGGGTCGAACCAGAGCGCTAGATTCGGTCCAGCCTCGGCTCGGCTCCATCGGCCAGGTAGGCCGCTTGATTCAGTTTCAACCCTCGAAAATTGAAACCCGCATCGACGGCGGACCCCAGTAGCGGCGCTGCAAATCCATTTTTAAGTGACCGAGTCACAACTCACAGTGACAGTCGCGATCTCACTTCGACCCACGTCCCCTATCATCAGAAGCGCAACGGAGGTTGTTCATGTCGCGCGTCGATCGCCGTACATTTCTGCAGGCAGCCCTGAGTGTCGGCGCCACAGCGGCGTGGGGCAATAAAGCCGCGCCCGCCTCGCGGGTTGCGTGGCGCGAGCAGCGAACCATGTTCCCCGAGGGCGTCGCTTCGGGCGACCCCGACTACAGCAGCGTTCTACTGTGGACTCGAAGGCCCTACCCTGCGGGCGCTGCCGCGAAGACGCTGCATCTTGAAGTGGCCGAAGACCCGGCCTTCGCCCGCATCGTCGTCAGCGCGACAGCGCGAGTTTCGGCGGAGTCGGACTGGACCTGCCGCGTCTTGGCGGGTGGACTGAAGCCCGCGCGCGTGTACTGGTATCGCTTCACCGACAGCGAGGGGAACGGCAGTCGCATCGGTCGAACGATCACTGCGCCTACAACCAACGATCCGCGCCCGGTCAACTTCGCTTTCGTCAGCTGCCAGGACGTTAACGAAGGCAAGCTCAACGCTTACCGCCGGATGATCTTCGAGGACGAGCGCGCGGCCCCCAGGGACCAGCTCGGCTTTATCCTGCACCTCGGCGATTTCATCTACGAAGTCGTCGAATATCCCGACGAAGTGAAGACGCGCTACGACCGCACGATCTACGAAGTCGCGCGGATCACCGATGGCGGCAAGGTCGGCCACTTCCACTACCCGCTCACCGTCGACGGCTACCGCGCCATCTATCGCGGCTATCTCGCCGATCCGGACTTGCAGGATGCGAGGGCCCGCTGGCCCTTCGTGGCCATGTGGGACAATCACGAATTCTCCTGGCAGGGCTGGCAAAGCATCCAGCAGGCAGGAGGACCCGAACGCCCCGGACAGAGCATCAAGATCGCCGCCAACCAGGCATGGTTTGAATTTCTTCCCGCCCGCGTCACTCCGCCCAGCAAATCGCTCGATGCCTTCGGTCCGCCAACCCTCAAGAATGTGAAGATCGAGCAATGGGACGAGAACGGCCTCGGCGTCGAGCCCAACAATCTCGCGGCCATCAACAGCCTCATCGGCTATCGCTCCTTCCGCTACGGCCGGCATCTCGATCTCATCATCACCGACCAGCATAGTTACCGCAGTGCCGATCCCTTTAGCGACAAGGCCGTCGGCAGCTTCGGTCCGGAATTCAACAGCATGTTCCCCGAGGATGCTGCGCAGATTCTTGATGGCGGCCGTGCCTTCAACGGCGGCAACCCGCCCAGCCAAATTTCATTCAACGGCACGCACGTTCCGAACCCGCAAAAGGACGCGCCGCCGCAAACCATCCTCGGCGCTACCCAGAAAGCCTGGTTCAAAGACCAGCTGCGCCGATCGACCGCGACCTGGAAGATCTGGGGCAACTCCGAAGGCGCGCCGGATTGGCGTTGCGACCCCCAGAACCTCCCGCCCGGTCTCACAAAGGAGACATGGCCAAAGTCCACCTACGCCTCCATGAGTAGCGGCGACTACGGTTCGGCTTATCGCGAGCGCGCCGAGATATACGACCTCGTTCGCGACCAGAAGATCACCGGCTTCGCCATTGTCTCCGGCGACCGGCACAGCTTCTGGGCGGGCTACGCAACGTCGGAGTTGCCGCCCGGCAGGTTCGATCCCGTAGGCCTGAGTTTCGTTGGCGCGTCGCTTTCGAGCGCTGGCACCATGGAAGCCTTGGAGCATACTTTTCCGAAAGCCGATCCGCTCCGTCCGCTCTTCCTAGCCGATCGCCCCGGCGGACGCCAGCCCGACTGGACCTACAACATGTTGCTCAAGCACGGCGTCCGGTCCTGCCTTGAATATGCGAAGAGCTTCGACCTGAAGCGCGCCCATACCGTCTCAAACCCGGAACTCGCCCCCCACCTCGAGTTCGTCGACCTCGGCGGCCACGGCTACGCAACGGTTCGGCTCAGCGCCCATGAAATGCGGACCGAGTTCGTCTGCATCCCCCGGCCGATCACGCGCAGTGAACGCGCTGACGGCGGGCCCCTTCGCTATCGGGTCGTGCATACCGCGCCGCTTTGGCGACCCGGCGAGAAGCCAACGCTCGTCCAGCAAGTGCTCGAAGGCAATATCGGTCTTTCCACGTAGTCCAGGTCGTCGACGCCTCAGTTCTCCGTAGGCTTCGTAATGTGGTCGATCACAAGGTTCGGCACGGATTCATGCACAGCCTCCAGCTTCAGCCCCATCTGCTCCTGCACCGCAGTAAAAATCGACGGCCACCCATCGGGATCGTTCGCCGACCATTCGCGCCCAAACTGTAGCGTGTAGTTATAAGTCCCCGTCAGCCCGGTCTTGTCCATCACGGGCGCTTCCACCATCGAACTCAGCGCGCCGGTAATTGCCCGCAGCGGCGCATTCGATCCAATAAACTCCAGCCCATGCCGCGACCCATGCGCCTGCACATCCGCCGGCGGCGGCGCAGGCGGCGCCTCCCCATTCGCAGGCGGAGGAGCCAGAGGCACAGCCTTCATCTTCACCCCGCCTTTGTCCACAACCAGGTTGTAGATGGCAGTATTGCGAGTCTCAAGGTGCGTCTTCAACCCCAGCCGTTCGGTCAGCAGCACGCGAATCGCGTGCCGCTTTTCCAGCCGAACCTCGTTATCGGTCAGCTTCGCCAGCCTCGCATCGGCCGCATCGTCCGACCGCGCCTGGATAACATAAAACGTATTCGCCGCCCAGTCCGGCGCCCCCGCCACCGGCGCATCGAAGCCATAAGCGATCTGCAGCAGCGCCTTGACAGGCAGATTGATCGCCTCGAATCGGCTCGAGTGCGGCGGGCTGGACACCGTCACCCGGAAATTCGCATCCGGCGGCGGCGCGAGCCGTATTGTCGCCACGTCAAACGTCAGCGTAGGCGTATACCCCGGCTCTTCGACGATAGGCGCCTGTGCATGCACGCACACACCAGACCCGCAAACAAGAAGGGCAGCGAGCAAACCAACACGGAACATGGGCATAGGACTCCTTGTCGAGATCATACGGCTAAGCGAACCCCCGATTCCTTCATACTCCGCAACTCGAAACTCAAGACTCGCAACTCCAAATCAAAAACCGGCCTCAACCCGCAGCGATCTCCACCTCGCGCTTCGCCACCCGAGCCTCATTCGCAGACACAACCGCCAGCGCCGACCCCAACCCCACATGCTCATCGGCGATCGGCCGCTCTCCCGACGATGCCGTTTCGTCGGCGGGGCTCATCGC
>CAZZYB010000058.1:10054-13554 GCA_964658125.1 uncultured Acetobacteraceae bacterium
ACGCAATACACAAACGCCCGTGTAGCCGCGGTCGTAGGGTCCTCCGCCTGCGTAACCTGCACAGGAGTTCCCGGCCCCCGATAGGGCATCTCATTCGCCGGACTGTACGACGCACTCGTCACAACCGTCTCATGCCCCTCACCCGTCTTCGCAGTCTTGGCCACCGCAACCTTCTTCGGCTCGTAAAAGAACGTCGCATCCTCCAGCGTCAAATTCAGCGACCCCTTCGTCCCATACAGCCACAGCTGATCGCCCATCTTTGCATTGTTCGTCATCGAGCTGAAAATCATCCGCCGCCCACCCGGATAACTCAGCACCACCTGCACGTTGTCATCCGTCTCGCGCCCATCGCGATAGGTGCAGATCGACCCCGAAGCCTGCGCCGCCACCGGATAAGCTCCCATCGCCCAGTTCGCAATATCCATGTGATGCGACCCCAACTCCGCAATCAACCCCAGCGACCACTGGTGATACAGCCGCCAATTAATCAGCCGCTCCATCGAAGGATCAGGCACCGGCCGCCGCCAGCTATTATTCCGATTCCAATAAGCCAGCACATGCGTCACATCGCCAATCTCACCCGTCCGCACCCGCGCCATCGCCGCGCGAATCCACGGCGAATATCGGTACTGATGCCCCACCTGGAACACCGCCTTCCGCGCCGCAACTTCCGCCACAATCTGCCGAGCCTGTGCCACCGTGTAAGCCATCGTCTTCTCGCCATAGACCGGACGCCCACTCTTCAACGCCGCCAGAACATGCTCTGCATGAAGCCCCAGCGGCGTGGCCACAATCACCGCATCCAAATCCTTCCGATCCAGCAACGCGCGATACTCCGCATGCGCCGCCACCTCATACCCGCACACCTTGCTCACCTGCTGAAATCGCACCGGATACACATCAGCCGCCGCCACAACCTTCACTGCCGGCACCCGCAGAAAGCTCCGCAACAACTCCTGCCCCCGGCTCCCCGCGCCGATGATCCCCAGCCGCAGCGGCGTGCTCACCGTAGTCCGCGCAATCTGCCGCGAAGCCCTCGAGTCTTCTTCCGAAACGGCCTGCCCAGCAACGCTCTCAGCGGCCCGCAGCGCCGTGCCACTCAGTGCAGCCGAAGAAGTCAATGCAAGAGCCGAAAGACTCTGTGTAAACAAACGTCGATCCATCAGGGACGAACTCCTCTTCGTGCAGACAAACTATGAACATCGCAAACCGATCCCGGAGCCGCAAACACAACACACGTAGCCGCGCCCGGCACCGACCGAAACAGGATAGCCTGTGTCGCCTTCAACCCGCGCAGAACCTCCGCACTTTCCTCCGGTCGCAACACAAACACCACCGTCGACAACGCATCGCTGTCCGTCGCACTCGGCGCCACCACGGTCGACTGCAGCACTCCCTCCACCGGCATCAGCGTTCGCGGATCGAAAATATGGCAATACCGATGCCCACCCTGCACAAAGAACTTCTCCGTACACGCCCCCGTCGATAGCGACATATCACGCAGCCAAAGCGTAGCCGCCACGCTTCCCGGCGTCCGCGGATCGGGGACCTCCACCTTCCACCCCGCGTCTCCCGGCGGCGCGCCAAGACCATACAGCGTGCTCCCACCAGCAGAAACAAACGCAGCCCGCACACCGCTCTCGCGCAGCAGCGCCACCACGCTGTCCACCGCAAAACCCTTGCCTATACTCCCCGGATCGAGCTCCATCGGCCTCCGCGTAGTAAACCGAACGCTATGCGCCGCCGCATCAAGCCGCACCTTGTCCCACCCCACTTCATCGCGCAGACCCTTCTGCTCCGCCGCCGTCGGCACATGCCCATTCTTCGCCTTGAAACCCCACGCCCGCAGCAACGGTCCCACCGTAATATCAAACCCGCCCTTCGACCGCTCACTCCAATAAAGCGACCGCGTCAAAAATCCAAACGTCTCCGGGTCCGTCACCACCGCGCCAAAACCCGCCTCACGACTGATCCGCGACAGCTCACTCGACGGCCGATAGTTACTCAGCAGCTCTTCAACGCGATCGATCTCCTCGAACGCCGCATCGGTAATCCGCGCCGCGCTCTCAGGATCCGCCGCATAGCACTCAATCGTGAACACCGTCCCCATCGCCGGCCGCGACTCTCGATACAGCGTCCCACTCGATTGCGCCGAGCCCCCCACCACCAGCAGCGCAACCGCACCAACCAGCGCCCATTGTCGAAACGCTCTCATCCTCCAAGAGCATATAGGCATCCGCCCGCATCACCGACAACACCTTCGCCTCCACCGCCGCCAGTGTACGATCCTCCAAAAGGGAAACCATGCACCGATCAGCCCGGACAGCTAAAGCACTCATAGCCGCAAGCCTCACCCTGCGGGCAATCGGGCAGGGAACTGTCCCCGACAAACCGCCCGCCCCCACCCAGCCCCCCGTCGCCATTCACGTCGACATGGTCAGGCCCATCGGCCCCTACAAGCCGATCTACAGCTGGTTCGGCTACGACGAAGCCAACTTCACCACCATGCGCGACGGCAAGCTCCTCCTCCGCGAACTGCACGACCTCAGCCCGGTCCCCGTCTACATTCGCGCCCACCATCTACTCACCTCCGGCAACGGCGTCGCAGAGCTCAAGTTCAGCTCCACAAACGTCTACACCGAAGACGCAAACGGCAAACCCATCTACAACTTCAAAATCCTCGACGGCATCTTCGACGAGTACAAAATCGCCGGTGTGCGTCCCATGGTCGAGCTCGGTTTCATGCCTGAGGCCCTCGCAGCCGACCTCCCCGAGCGCAAAGTTCCATACCAGGTCCACTACCCAAAAAGCACCATCTCCGGCAAGTCCAACAACCCCCCCAAGGATTACGCAAAGTGGGGAGAACTCGCCCGCGTCGTCACCGCTCACCTCGTCGAGCGCTACGGCAAACCGGCCGTCCTCACCTGGTACTTCGAAGTCTGGAACGAGCCCGACATCGACTACTGGCACACCACGCCCGAAGCCTATTGGAAGCTCTACGACTACGCCGTAGCAGGCGTCCGCGCCGCCCTCCCCGAAGCAAAGGTCGGAGGCCCCGCAACCACCAGCCCCGGCAGCCCCAAAGCCGATCTCTTCCTCACTAACTTCCTCGAGCACGTCAACACTGGCAAGAGCGCCGCCAACGGCAAGCCAGTTCCCATCGACTTCATCTCCTTCCACGCCAAGGGATCGCCCACCATCAAGGATGGCAGAGTCACCATGGGCATCAACCGCGAGCTCACCGACGCCGACAAAGGCTTCGAGCTCATCGCAAAATTTCCGCGCTTCAAGAAGCTCCCCATCATCATCAGCGAAGCTGATCCCGAAGGCTGCGCCGCGTGCTCGTCCAAGGTCAATCCTGCTAACAATTATCGCAACGGAACGCTCTATCCCGCCTACACCGCCGCGGCCTTCAAGGGTCTCTTTGAACTGCAGGACCGCCACCAGGTCAACCTCATCTCCATGCTGAGCTGGTCGTTCGAATTTGAAGACAAAGACTT
>CAZZYB010000059.1:0-13290 GCA_964658125.1 uncultured Acetobacteraceae bacterium
GATGTTGCGGAGCGAGGTGCGGATGCTGCTTTCGAGCGACTCGGGTGTCTGGGCGCTGCGGATGAAGTAGTTGAGGTAGTAATCCTTTGGAGTTTGCGCGAAGGGGCGGAAGAGGGTAGGAGTGGCGCCGTCGCGGACGCTGCGCTGCTTGGAGTCGGCTACGACGCCGACGATGCGGATGTCGAGTTTGACGTTCTTGCCACCACCGCCGCCGACGAAGCGGCCTAGAGCGTTCTGCGGCGAGCCGAAAAACTTGGTGGCCATGGCGGCGTTGATGACGGCTACGTTGGGCGAGCCGCTGGCATCGGAATCTGAGATGTCACGTCCGAGGAGCAGCGGAATGCGAAGCGCGGTGAAGTAGCCCGGGGTGATGGAGGGCGTTTCGACGTCGGTGTCGTCTTCGCCTTTGGAGACGTAACCGGCCACAGTGATGTTGCTGCTCATGCCGCCGCCGACCAGCAGCCAGTCTTTGGTGGCTCCAACGGCTTGAACACCGGGAAGTGCGGCGAGAGTTTCCTGAATGCGCTGTTGGATGGGATGAGCGTCGGCGTGGGTGTAACCGGAGAGGGAAGGATCGATGGTGAAGGTTACGAGGTGATCGGTGGCCATGCCCATCTGCTGATTTTTCAGATTGTGCAGAGTTTTAAGGAAGATGCTTGCGCCGCTGAGGAGCAGGACACCGAGGCCGATCTGGATGGCGATGGCAGTCTTGCGAAAGCTCTGCGCGGCGCCGTGCGTCGACGCGGATTGCTGGCGAAGAGTTTCGTTGAGGTCAGGTTTCAACATCTGCCAGGCGGGCGCCAGGCTGAAGATGATGCTGATGGCCATGGAGAGCGCGAGAGTGAAGAGGAAGATGCTGGGGCTGGGGCTCACGGAGAAGGGAAGCTCGGCGCCGGCGCTGGAGGTGCCGTTAATCATGCGCACAAGCAGGGCGGCTGACGAGGGTGCGAGCAGCAGACCGAGTGCGCCGCCGATGGCGCCAAGCAGGATGCCTTCGATAAACATCTGGCGGACGATGCGGCTGCGGGCGGCGCCGAGAGCATAACGGACGGCGAACTCGCGGGCTCGCGAGGCCGCCCGGACGAGCAGCAGGCTGGTGAGGTTGACGCAGGTCATGGCGGCTAGAAGCAGGACCATGCCCATGAGGATGAGGAGAGGCGTGCGGAGCTGGTCGCGGAGAGGGGAGAATCCTTTGGCGTCCTCGTTGAGGATGAGGCTGGATTGGACGACGAAACGATCTCGGAAGTGTGCGTCGCCGATAGGATGCGCGGCCAGTTCCTGGGCGCGGATCGCGCGCCACTCGGCGGTGAGGGCGGCGGTTGAGGCGGCGACGGTGCTCCCGGGCTTGAGGCGGCCAATGATGTTAAGCCAATGCGAGCGGCGATCTTCGAGATCATCGCTGGAGGGCTCGACCTGCGGCTTCATGGTCATGGGGATGAAGACTTTGGGGGTGAAGCCGGCGATGGCGCTGCTGAAGCCTTTTTCGGCGACACCGACGATGACGAAAGGGTGACCGTTGATGAGAAGCTTCTGGTCGACGACCGAATCCGAGGCGTTGAGGCGGGTCTTCCAGTAGTTGTAGCTGAGGACGACAACCGGGCTGCCCTCCTTGGTGACGTCGTCGCTGGGCAGGAGAGGGCGGCCGGCCGCGGTGGCTACGCCGAGGACGTTGAAGTAGTTTCCGCTGACCAGCTCGGCGTCGAGGACTTCGGGCTGATTTTGCCAGACCGCGCCGACCTGGGATTCGGTGTTGGCTGCGAGGCCGGTGAGGACGGTGTTACGGTCGCGCAGGTCGCGATACATGGGGTAAGAGAAGAAGTCTTTGTCGGTGCCGCCGAAGGCGTGGACGTGGCCCATGTCCGACCCGATAAAGCTGAAACGCACCAGCTCGCCGGGGTTCTGGACGGGCAGCATGCGAAGCAGCACCTGGTTGAAGACGGTGAAGATGGCCGTGTTGGCACCGATGCCGAGCGCGAGTGTAACGATCGCGGTGAGCGCGAAGACGGGAGCTTTGCGTAACTGGCGCAACGCGTACCAGAGGTCTTGTGTGAGTCCTGTCATAGGGTCTCCTTATTCGGTGCGCAGGGCGCGCATGGGGTCGGTTGAGGCGGCGCGGCGCGCGGGGATGAGTCCGGCGATGCAGGCGGCGACGGCGAGTGTGACTGTGGCGCCGGCGAGTACGCCGAGGTCGTATCCGCTGACATCGTAAAGCTGCGTTTTGAGGAAGCGCACGCAGAGCAGTGTGACGGGGATGCCGATAGCAAGGCCGATGCCAGCCTGCAACATCGCAGAACCCAGCACCATGCCAACGACGTTGTTGCGGTCCGCGCCGAGGGCCATGCGGATGCCGATCTCTGAAGTGCGGCGGGCGACGGTGTACGACGTGACTCCGTAGAGGCCAATCGACGCGAGAATCAGCGCCAGCAGGCCGAACATCAGCGTGAGGCGGGCGACGAGGCGCTCGCTGGTGAATTGGCCGGCGATTTGATCTTCGAAGGTCTGGTAACGGATGACGGTTAGGTTGGAGTTGATGTTGGCGAGGGCCTGGCGGACTTGTGCCTCCAGGCCAGGAATGGGAGCCTTGGTTTGGATCATGATGGCGCCGGGGTATAGCGAGACGAGATCACTCGTCGGTTCGGTGTGGGCGATCTGGCCGAATGGGCGGAAGAACATGGGGCGCACGGGCTTGGTCAGGTTGTTGTACTTGACGTCTTTTACGACCCCGACGATTTCGTAGTCGCCGCTGCTCTTTGCGCCGCTGCTGCCGAAGTGCATGCCAATGGGATCCTCGCCGTGGGTGAAAAACCTCTTTACGAAGGCCTCGTTGACCACGGCTACGGCAGTCGAGGTGGAGGTGTCCTGTGCGGTGATGCCGCGGCCGCGGAGCAGGTGCTGGCCGATGATTTCGAAGAACTTGGGACCGACGCGGGCCCAGGAGGCGCCGTTGTTGTCGTGGGGACCGGGCTCGGGCTGGCCCTGTATAAAGACGGATTCTCCCCAGTTGTTGCCTTCGAGCGGCGAGTAGAGTGTGAGGCCCGCGCGGTAGATGCCGGGGATGCGCTCAAGCTCCTCGATGATGCGGTCGTTGAGTGCGGGCATCGCCTCGGGTGCATAGCCGGCGTTGTTGGGACTGATGTGGACGACGAAACGGTTTTCGGGTTCGAGGCCGAAGTCCTGGTGCTCGAGCCGGCCGAGACTTTTGGAGAGCAGGCCAGCGCCTACGAGCAGAACGAGGGACAGCATGGCCTGCAGGATGACGAGAGCTTTCTGCAGCGGCGAGGCTCCACTACCGCTGGTGCGATTGGCTCCGCGGAGTGCTTCGGCGGCGTCTGCGCGCGAGGTGATCCAGGCGGGCGCTACGCCGAACAGCAGACCCGTGATGACCGAGACGGCAAAGGCGAACATGAGGACGACCGCGGAAGGGCTGGCGTCGATGGGCAGGTCAGGTGAATTTGGAAACGCGAGTGCAAGCAACATGCGCGTACCCGCGATGGAGAGCAGAAGGCCGGCCAGGCCACCGAGGCAGGAGAGCACGATACTCTCTGTGACCATCTGCACGATGATGCGTTTGCGCGGGGCGCCGAGAGCGATGCGGAGGGCGACTTCCGAACGACGTGCCATGCCGCGGACCAGAACGAGGTTGGCGATGTTGGCGCAGCCGATGAGCAGGACCAGGGCGGAGATGCCCATCAGCAGGTGAAGGCCGGAGCCGCTTTGCTGTTGGAGGTTCTGGATCCCTCCGTTTCCGGGGGTGAGGACGACATGCGCTGCGGCGAGGTCCTTCTCCGTTCCCGCTTTCTGGTAGGTCTTGATCGGCGCCAGCCATTGCCTGAGGTTGACGCTCATCTTCGCCTGGAGCGATTTGAGGTCGGTGCCGGGCTTGATGCGGCCGATGATGTACACCCAGTTCAGCTCATGACGGTGCAGCAGACTTTGTGCGCCCGCACCCATGATGGGTTCCATCGAGAGCGGATACCAGAAGTCGGGTGGCGAGTCGGTGAGGCGGTCGCCGTAGAAGCCTTTTGGCGCGATGCCGACTATGGTTACGGGATGGGTGTTGAGAGTGAAGGTGCTGCCGACAACTGATGGGTCAGCGGCGTACTTGTGCTGCCATGTGGCGTAGTTCATGACGGCGACTGGAGGGGCATTCTCCTTGTCGTCGGATGGGTTGAGCAGGCGGCCGGAGAAGGGGTTGAGGCCGAAGGTCTGAAAGAAGTTTCCGGAGACCATCTGGCCCATGACGGGGCGCGGCAGGTCTTCAGGCTTGTTGCTGCGCGCGGTGACGGAAGGATAACCGAAGCCGGCCTGGACCGCGGCCAGCTGCTCGAACTCGGGCGTGTTGTCCTGGAGATGGCGATAAAGGTCGTAGGCGAAGATCGCGTAGTCGCTGTTGTCGGGGTTGCCACCGTTGACGCAGCAGTCGTCGTTATCGCCGACGCGGATGAGGCCCTTCGGGTCGTGGACGGGCAGGTTGCGGAGAAGGACGGCGTGGACCAGCGAGAAGATGGTTGCGTTCGCGCCGATGCACAAGGCCAGCGTGATGACCGCTGTCAGCATGAAGCCGGGCGACTTGCGGAGCTGGCGGAGAGCGAATCGTATGTCCTGGATGAGGGTGTTCATGGGGGTGCTCCTTATTCGGTGCGAAGGGCCTGCATGGGTTCTACGGAAGCGGCTTTGCGGGCGGGTAATACACCGGCGAGGACGCCGATGACGCCGAGGCCGGCCGTGATTGCGATAAGCAGGGAAGCGTCGTGGGTGGCGTGAATTTCGATGACCGAACTGAGTGCTTTATGCAGGATTGTGGTCAGGAGCAGGCCCGCAGCTACGCCGCCGAGCATCAATATCGTTACCCGGCGGAGGACGTTGCCGAGTACAAGTGCGCGGGTGGAGCCGAGAGCCATGCGGATTCCGATTTCCCGGGTGCGAAGTTCAACCTCGTGGTTGATGAGGCCGTATAGTCCTACGACCGCGAGCAGCAAAGCGAAGCCGGCGAAGATGCTGAAAAGCCAGCCTTCGAGGCGCTCCAGCGAGAGTGAGGTGCTCACTACCTGGCTCAGAGTTACGGGCGTTTTGAAGGGGACGGTCGGATCTATGTCGTGGATGGCGGCGCGGAGCGAGGGGATGAGTGCCTGAAGATTTCCTGTGGAGCGCACAATGAGATTCATGCCGCCGAGGTCGTTGAGGCGGCGCGCTGGAGGCACCTCGTCCATGAGCCAATCCATTTCAGCCAGAGGCGCGGAGTGCAGGTCCTGGCGCACATTCGCCACGACGCCGACGATCGCGCTTTTAGCGTCGGGGGTATCTGAGTCGTCGATATGCGCGCCGACGGGATCGGTCCCGCTGGAGAAGAACTTGTGGCGGAAGGCTTCGTTGACGACCATAGTGCCGGCCTTGTTTTCTGAACGATCGAGGGCGGGAGTGAGCAGGCGGCCGGAAGTCAGTTTCAGGCCCATGGCGTCGAAGTATCCGGGGGATACGTACCGAGTCTCAGCGCCCTTTTCGGCGTCTGGCGGGTATGGCGGCTGTCCGGTGATGTGCACGTTGTATCCGTCGCCCCAGGCTTCGATAGGCAGCATGTCGATGAGGCCGGCGGCACTCACGCCGGGCAGGTGCGAGACCTTCTCCAGCAAGGGCTGATAAAAGCTGAGCAGCGGATCGCGAGATTGATAGTTGCCGTGCGAGAGATTGATGCGTGTGCTGAGGATCACGCTGGTGTCTACCCCAACGTCGGTCTTGAGCATGGCTTGCAGGTTTCTGAGCAGGAGGCCAGAGACCAGCAAAAGCACAAGCGAGAGCGCAACCTGCGTTACGACAAAGCCGGAGCGAAGGCGGTGCTGCGCGCGGCTGATGCCGGCGCCTCCACCGGCGCGGAGAGCATTGTTGGGATCCACTCCCGAGAGCCGGGCCGCGGGAACCAAAGAGGCAAGTATGCAGGTCAGGACGGACAGTCCAAGCGCAACAGCTACGACGGTGAAATTCAGTTTGACGTCTGCCCCGCCCATGGCCTGAACGAGGAACAGGTTCATGGTGTCGAGCAGAATCCAGCTCACGAGCATCCCGCCGGCCAGACCGCAGAGGCCCAGCATCAAGCTCTCCGTCAATAACTGTCGTATGAGACGTGCGCGGCTGGCGCCCACTGCCGCGCGCAACGCGACTTCACGCTCACGCTTGACGCCGCGAGCCATGAGGAGGCCCGCGACATTTACACACGCAATGCCGAGAAGAGCGAGCACCGCGAGACCGAGTGTTCCGAGCGGCTCCTTCAGGGAGTGCTTGCCGAAACGGTCGGTGCTGGTCAGAGCGACTGTGAGGGGGAGCAAGGTTCCGCTGTGTCCGGTTTCCTGCTTCGGCCATGCGCGCGCGAGGTCGGCCATGGCATGTTGCAGGTCAGCCTGTCCCTGCGCGATACTAACGCCTTCTTTGAGAACACCGACGGTTCGCATCCAGTGCATGCCGCGGGCAGCAGTCCAGGCCGGGTTGGCATGGAGCGGTGTATAGATCGCGTCGGTTGCGACCAACGGAAAACGGAAACCTGACGGCATGACGCCGATGACAGTGTAGGGAGTTCCGTCCAGCCGGACGACCTTTCCTACAGCGTCGGGCTGGCCGCCGAAGTTCTCCATCCAGACCTGGTAGCTCAGGACGAGGACATTGTCTTTGCCCGGCTGATCTTCGCCCGGGAGATACGTGCGGCCGAGCAACGGCTTTACGCCGAACACTTCGAAGAATCTGTCTGTGGACTTTACTGCACGCAACGATACGGGCCCGTTCGGGCCTTCCAGGTTGAGGCTTCCGTACATGGAATAGCCAGCGATGGCGTCGAAGGTGCGCAAGTGTTCCCGCATTTCGAGAAAGCCGAGATAGGACGAGGGGAGTGTGTCTCCGCTAGGCGAGGTGAGCATGGGTAGGACCAGCCGGTCCTGGTGGGGGTAAGGCAGGGGACGAATGAGGACGGCGTCTACAACGCTGAAGACCGCGGCCGCCGCGCCGATTCCGAGGGACAGCGTGACAATGACCACGGCAGTGAAGCCGGGGGCTTTGCGCATCTGACGGAGAGCGAATCGGATGTCCTGCATAAGGGTGTTCATGGTGGTGCTCCTTACTCGGCTCGCAATGCTTGCATGGGTTCAGTGGCTGCGGCGCGGTGCGCTGGCAGGTAGCTTGCCAGCGTGGCAGCCAGCAACATCGCGAGGGCAGCAAAGCCGAGCGCTGTGGCACTGCCGGCGAGGGTCGAATTGATACCTGCGCCGCCGGTAAAGAGATTGTCGTCGAGAAGACTGGTGACGACTTTCGGGATCGCGAGGCTTGCTATGGCGCCAAGCCCGAGGCCGACGGTCGTTAGCACGAGGCCCCGTTTGAGTATCAATAGCAAAATCTCCTCGCGTGTCGAACCGATAGCGAGACGCACGCCGATTTCGCGGGTTCTCTGCGCGACCTGGTAGCTCAGGAGGCCGAAGATGCCGATGACAGTCAGCAGGAGCGCGAAGAGGGCGAAACCGCTCGCCATCCAGCTAAAGAAGCGCGGCCCGGCGATCGTGCTGTCGATGACACTCTGCATGGAAGTGAGGCGGGCGACCGGGATTTCCGGGTCTGCATTTTCGATTGCGCTCTGCACCGCTGCGGCGAGGTCGAGTTCGGCCGAGAGGCGGATGGCGAAGGTGGTGGAGAACCAGCCGTTGACGGCTTTTGTCGTGTGGTCGGAGATCTGCGCGAAGGGGGCGTAAATCGTTTCTCGCGGAGCTTCCGCGAGTGAACGCGAATGGACGTCGGCGACTACGCCTGCGACGATCCAGGTGTCGGTGCTGCCGACGACGACGCGCTCGCCGATGGGGGATTTCCCGGGCCACCATCTGCGTGCTGCGGTTTCGCTGACGAGCACTACACGGGGCGTGCCGGCGGTGTCAGTGGGTGCAATGTCGCGACCCGCGAGCAGGGGGATGCCGATCGTGCGAAAGTAGCCTGGGGTAATGATTCTGAACTCGATGGTGCGGGCGAGATCCTCGCGGCCCTCGGGACGGCCGCCTGTATTCAATCCGCGATCCAACGGGAGGCCGTTGATGGCGGCGACACGCTGGACGCCGGGATAGTGGGCCAGGTTCGTGACCACCTTGTCGACAAACTGCGTAGTGTGCAGAGTGTTTTCGTACGCGGTGCCTTTGAGCGAAACTTGCGCGATCTGGAGGTGCGCTGGGTCAACTCCGGATGAGGTCGAACGGAGCTTGAGGAAGCTTCCGAGGAGGAGGCTGGAGGCGGAGAGCAAAACCATCGAAAGCGCGACCTGGCCAATCAGCAACATTCGCGCTGTGCGAGCCTGGGTCTGTGTGCTTCCTGCTGATTGACTCCCTGAAAGCAGCGTGCGGGCATCCTGCCGAAAGACGGCCCAGGCGGGCAGAAGACCGCAGACGATGGTCGTCACGGAGGCTACAACGGCGACATAGGCGAAGACGCTGGAGTCTGCGTGGTGAGCATGGAGAAGGGGGAGCGCGAGTGGCGAGGCCGCGAGTAGCGCCGGACGGGCGACGGCTTCGAGAGCCAGACCGAGGATGCCTCCGGCCACTGCGAGCAGAAAGCTTTCGCAGACGAGCAGGCGAAGCAGGCTGCCGCGGGTCGCACCGAGAGCGGTGCGCAGCGCAAGCTCGCGTTGACGACGCGATGCCCGCGCCATCATGAGACCGGCGAGATTGAGGCACGCTACGAGAAGGACCGCAGTAACTGCGGCGAACAGAACCAGGAGGCTCTGGCGTACTTCGCTGACCACCACACCCTGGAGCGGCCAGACACGAAATTCGTGCAGTAGTTTGTTTCTGCTGGTCCAGGTCTTGTAGCTCGGAAACTGGTCGTAGAAGGGCGTTTTCAGCGCGTCCATTTCCTGCTCGACCTGCGCGAACGTTGTACCTTGCCGAAGGCGCGCAACCATGATGTAGTTGTCGCCTTCGTAGCCCGGATCTTTAGGGGACAGACGGAGCGGGAGCCAGACGCCTTCGAAGGTGGCATCACCCTGGTTCTGTGGACTGCCCGTGATGCCCTGTGGCAGGACGCCGACAACCGTGTAGGGTTCTTCGTTGATACGCACGACGCGGTTGATGATCTGGGTGTCGCCGCCGAAGGTCCTTTGCCAGACCCAGTAGCTTAGCAGTGCAACTTTGGCTCCGCCGGGGCGGTCTTCTTCGGCAGTGAAGGTGCGACCGAGAATGGGTTGAATGCCAAGCGTCGGGAAGTAGCCTTGCGACACCATTGTGGAGGACACCTGAACTGGCCGCGAGGTTTCACCGGAGGAGGAAAGATTGGCTCCGCTCGAGGAGTCGTCGGCTATGCCGGTGGACTGAAAGCTGCGGCTGTTCCGGGTGATGAAATCGGCGCTCGACCCGGCCTGTTCGGCGTTGGGCTTCTCTTGGGGGAATGTGAACGCGACGCCTACGAGGCTGTCACGATCAGGGTAGGGCAGGGGTGCCAGAAGGACGTCGCTGACTATGCTGTACATCGTTGCGGTCGCGCCGATGCCGAGCGCCAGAGTGAGCGTGGCGGTCAAGGTGAAGCCGGGCGCCTTGCGCAACTGGCGAAGGGCGAAGCGAATGTCCTGAAGCATCCTGTTCATGGCTACAGCTCCTTTAGCCGATCCACAAGGAAAGCGTCGTATGTTTGGGGACAGTTTGATCTTCCTGTAGTTCGAAATCGACGGAGAGGCGTTTGGGTGCGGGGTGATGCGCGCGAACTACACGGAACTTTTTCACCGCGCTTTGCAGCATGTTCTGCGCGTCGACTACGACGAGCGCGGTGGACATTCCGGCGAGCACCACCAGCGCGGAACTTTGCAGGCTCATGCGACGAGTTGAGTTGTGAGCGATCATCCTTCTACCTCCGCGAGCAGACGTTGCAGCTCGCCTTCTGCGACGACCTTGCCGTCGAATAGATGTACCTGGCGTTCGGCGTGGGCGGCGAAACGCGGGTCGTGCGTCACCATGCAGATGGTGGCGCCTTCTGCGTGGAGTTCCTGCAGGAGCTTCATGACCGCTTCACCGTTTTTGGAGTCGAGGTTTCCGGTGGGCTCGTCGGCGAGCAGGATGGACGGTGAGCCCGCGAGGGCGCGGGCTACGGCAACGCGCTGCTGCTGGCCGCCGGAGAGTTGTGCGGGGTAGTGGCGCATGCGGTGCGCCATGTTGACGCGCTCCAGCGACTGCTGCACACGCCGCTTGCGTTCAGCGGCGGGCATGCCGGCGCGGTAGGTGAGTGGGAGCTCTACGTTCTCGGTTACGGTGAGGTCGCCGATCAGGTTGAAGCTCTGGAAGATAAAGCCGATCTCCTGGTTGCGGATGCGGGAGCGGTCGGCGAAGTTGAGGTTGGCGACTTGCTTGCCGTTGAGCGTGTACTCGCCCTGGGTGGGCGTGTCGAGCAGACCGATGATGGAGAGCAGCGTGGATTTGCCACATCCAGAGGGGCCCGACATCGCCACGTACTCGCCGCGGTTGATGCTGAGGTGGATGCCCGAGAGCGCGTGGGTTTCAATCTCATCGGTGTAGAAGACCTTCGTCATCTGCTCGATGTGGATCATGGTTTCGTTCATGGTGGTCAGGTCTCCTTATTCGAGGCGGATCTTGTCTGCGGTGTCCCAACGGCTCATGTCGGAAAGGATGACGGTGTCACCTTCCTGCAAGCCTTCGAGCACCTGGATGCTGTTGACCGAAGCGCGGCCGACCCTCACCGGAACGCGTACTGCCGTCTTGCCGTCGGGGCCTAGTTTGAAGAGGTTGATGGTGCTGTTCTCGTTGCCGAAAGCAGGACGGCCGACGAAGACGACGTTGGTCATGCGGTCGAGGTCGATGGTGCCGTCCACGCTGAGGTCGGGGCGTGCGCCGAGCGGCAGAGCGCCCGCGAGTTCGACGTCGACGGTTACGGTTCCGGCGATGACGGCCGGGTCGATGCGCGTGACCTTGCCCGGGATGACGCCGTTGTGGGTGTCAATCTCGGCGGGCTGGCCGATCTGGATGTCGCGGGCCTGGGTTTCGGCGATTTTTAGGCTCGCTTTTAGCTGGTCGGGCTGGACTACTTTTGCGAGCGTGGTTCCCGGGGCGACGTGTTCGCCGACCTGGTGGGGGAGTTCTACGAGCACGCCGCTGATGCCGGCGCGGACGCTGAGGGCGTCGAGTTGTTTTTGCTTCAGGCTGAGCAGCGCCTGGGCCTGTTCGACTTTCGTCTGCGCGACGGCGAGGCCCGTTTCGATGGCCTTTTCGTTGAGGGTGAGACGTTGCTTTTCGATGTTGTTGCGGTTGGTGAGGTCGTCGGCCTTGCCCTTGGAGGCGCTGTAGGAGAGGCCGCTGATGACACCGAGGTCGTAGAGGCTCTTGTCGGTAGAGGCTTGCAGTTGCGCCTGTTTGTCATCGGAGCCGACCGTGGCAGCGCCGGCGCGCTGCGTCATGAGGTCGCTTTGCAGCTTGGCGCGAACGTTGGTGTAGTCGGCGCGCGCGCTTTTGAGTTGTAGCTGGGCGTCGAGGAGTTCCTGCTGAAGTTGAGGATCGACCAGGTCCATTAGGAGGGTGTCGGGCTCAACTTTCGCGCCGGGGAGAACGCGGATGCGGAGGACCGTGGCTTCGGTCTCGGCGGGGATGAGGCGGATGCGGTCTTCGCGCGGGACGAGGGTGCCGGGGCCGCGAACCTGGCGGAGGAGCGGGCCGCGTTTCACCGTGTCGGTCCAGATAGTGGCGCGGTCGACGACCGGCGCGGCGGGCTTGAGGCGGAGGACGAAGTAAGCGGCGACGGCTACAACTACGAGGGCGACGACGCCGAGGATGATCTGCTGACGGCGTTTCTTCTGGCGTATGTCGGGTCTTGAGATGTCCATTGCGCCATGGGTAAGTGCATTCGTGGGGCCAACAGGGGCTTAGTGCTTTGTGTGACTTGCGCGAGGTTTCCACAGGAGAGGTGTCCGGCTGTGCGGATTGTTGTCCGATTCCGGACAGTCGACGATTCATCTTTAATCGTCGAAATAAACTCGTCACATTCCTATTGCCATCCCATAGATCTCGTGTCAGTCTTCTATGGCAAGGCAATAGGAGCGGGCATGGGCGACAAGGCGGATGTGTGGCAGGGAACTCTGGCGCTGATGGTGCTGAAGACCATCGAGGCGATGGGGCCGCTGCATGGGTATGGGATTGCGCGGCGCATTGAGCAGACCAGCGGCAACCTGCTGGCGCTGAATTATGGGACGCTGTACCCGGCGCTGCTGAAGCTGGAGCAGGAGGGCGCAATTGCATCGGAGTGGGGCGTCTCCGAGAACAATCGCAAGGCAAAGTTTTACAAGCTGACGCGAGCGGGGCGACGGCAGCTTGAGCGCGAGGAGCGGAACTGGGAGCAGACGACGGCGATCGTGGCGCGGTTCCTGGCACCGAAGGAAGATGCGGCATGATGGGCCTGCGTGGGTTGCTGGCGAGGCTCGCTGGTGTGGTGTCGAGCGAACGGCGGGAGCAGGAGTTTGCGGCGGAGATCGACAGCCATCTGCAGATGCATATCGACGACAATCTGCGTGCCGGGATGAGTCCGGGAGAGGCTCGGCGCAGAGCCATTCTTACCCTAGGCGGTGTTGAGATGACGAAACAGGCGTATCGCGAACAGGGCACGGTGCCGTTACTCGAAACGTTTATGCAGGACCTTCGTTTTGCCGCGCGGCAGTTGCGAAAGAACCTTGGCTTTTCCTGCACCGCGGTGGTGATGCTGGGGTTGGGAATGTGCGCGAGTATAGCGATCTTCGCGTTCGTCGATGCGGCGCTGATCAAGCCGCTGCCCTATCGGGACCCTACACGGCTGGTCAATGTGACGGAGAGTGTGGCGATGTTTCCACTCGCCAATCTGTCGTACCAGGACTACGTGGACTGGAAGAAAATGAACGACGTTTTCAGCTCGATGGAAGCCTATACGGGCTCGGGTTACACGATGAAGACAGAGGCGGGAGTGGAGCTTGTGCGGGGAGCGCGGGTGACGGACGGCTTTTTCAAGACCTTGGGTGTGAAGCCGGTGTTAGGCCGGGACTTCTATGCGGGTGAGGATTCTCCGAGCGCACCGAAGGCTGTGATGCTGGCGTATGCGGCGTGGAAGAAGCGCTACGGTGGACGTGAAAATGTCATTGGGCAGGCGGTGACATTGAGTGATGCTCCGTACACGATTGTGGGCGTCCTGCCGGAGAGCTTTCAGTTTGCGCGGGGCTCGGCGGAGTTCTGGGCGACGCTGAACACGCCTACCTCGTGCGAAAAACGCAGGAGCTGCCACAATCTGAATGGCATTGGAAGGCTGAAGGACGGC
>CAZZYB010000060.1:0-13246 GCA_964658125.1 uncultured Acetobacteraceae bacterium
AATGAGCTTGGAGAATTCGTCGATGTGTTCCTGCGATATGGCGATGTCTTCCGGGCCATCTCCGGCTAGGTCGAGAAAGTGCCTGGGAGTGATATCGGAGGCGAGTGGTATCTCGCGGAACCAGCGTCCCGCTAGAACCGGCGAGTCCACCAGTTGTTCGAGCGAAACCGTCTTGAAGGAAGCGGTACCCGAAGCAACATTGCCACCTGACTTCGTCACTGCTCCGGGTCCGCTCTCGAGCGCAGTTCCAAATTTCCAGTTCCCCGGATAAGTGATGGAAGGTGTGATCATGACCTCCGCCGCTCTCATCCCGTCCGGATAGACAACCACCGAGTTCCAACTCAACAGCGCCAGATTTGCACTCGTCGAAGCGCCCGCAGAAAAGCCCGCCGCTGCCGCCGAGGCCAGAAAGTCCATCTTGATATCAAGCTTCGTGGCCGCCGCCGGAACGATGATGTGGAAGGAGTACATATCCACTTTGTCCCGCTCCCACTTCACAGGCTGGCCGTTCGCCGAGATTGTGAAGCCCGCCTGATTATCGATAGGCCCGGACGGCATATGCTCCCCGGGAATCCACTTCGGATACACCAGCGTCATCGGCCCGGGCTGAACCGGCATCGTTTCCTGCGCGTGAATGATTTTTCGGGGCGCGTCCGTAAGGTCGACGGAGAGAGTGATGGGAGTTTGGGCCGCTACAGCGATGGAGAGCAGAGCGGTAAGGAGTACTAGCCAGATGCAGTGACGCATGTTCAACCTCAAAGGAAAATATCTAAATCAAAGTCCGAATACTTGAACACCTTCGCGTCTTGCGGCATCGCGCAGAGCGCTGTCGAGCGTGGCGAGAGGGAGACTGCGGCGAAGTGCCAGTTCCAGATAAGCCGCGTCATAGACAGTCAGGGTATGACGCTGCGCGAGTGCCAGGGTGTTGGTCCATGCAAAGGCGCTGTAAACGGATCGACCGAGAGCGGAAGCTTCAACAGCAATGCAATGTACTTATCGCGCACCGCTGCTTGGTACTGCTTGCGCTTGATGTTCATTTGAAATACGTTTGCCACCTCAAGATGCCAGAGCGAAGGAACCCACGCGTGTGAAGCCAATACCTCGTCGAAAACTCTATCGATGGAAGGCGTTGTCTCCCACGGGTGGACCCACGCCACGCTGATCGAAGCATCGAGAACATAGCTCATCGTCTGCCGAAGTCCCGGTCGGCTTTGAACTGTTCGAGATCAAAGGGGGGGAGCTTCAGTTCAACGGCTAGTTTGCGGATCTCTTGAAGCGCAGCGTGAGCCTCGGCTATCTGTTCAGGTGTGCGCTGTCTCTCGTTAGCAGACTGGGTCGGCGACACGATGGCTATGGTCAGCCCATTCTTCTTCAGTTGCACTTCATCCCCACGCTCAATGTTTTCAAGCAAGGCGGGAATCGTCGTCTCCGTTGCTTCCACTTCGATCGTCATGGCGGCCTCCGCAACTCTGCAACTAGTGTACCGCCGCCTCTTCCGCAGCCATCGTCTTCGCGGCCCAGGCCTCATACGTAAGCTCATCCTTCATCCGCTCCCAGTCCGCATCCGGCAGCACCATCAGGTCTGCGCGCGCGATCCCCGGCAGTCCCTTGCCTACAGCATCGAGCCCGCCTTCGCGATCCTCTCGGATGTAGCTCTTCGCAATGTCGACATTATTTTCCTGCGCCCATTGGCTGACGTGCGTAATGCCTGCCGCGGCGATCCTCTCGTCCGTATCCCAGAAGGCAAAGTGAATCTGCTGATTCAGCCAGCGGACACCATCAACATTGACCCAGGAAGTCCGATGACTTATTCCCGGATAGAAAATCGTCGTGAATATATTCTTGTCGTTGCCACGCAAGGCAATCGCGCGCGCTTTCACTTCGTTGAACCACGCCGCCGGATGGTGTGGGATATCCATCACCGTATCCTGCTCTCCATTCATCACAAGCAGCGGCCCGCGATCGGCGTGCAGATCGTACAGCACCGCACCGCGATCGCCGAGCACCGAAAGCGCATGGTACGGCGACCCCTGGCAGGGCAGTTTGTTCGAGTCGTAGTACTGCCCGGACCCGTCGTACACACCGCCGCCCGAGAGCAACACGGCATGAACCCGTAGATCGTAAGCGCCTTCAAGACCCGCCACAAACGCGCCCATCGAGTACCCCGCCACCGCAATACGTTTCGGGTCGACAACCTTCTGCGCGTTCAAATAGCTGACCGCCTGCATCAGGTCTACCTGCATCAGCCCAGCCAGCCGCCGGCCCCAGTCATCGTGCGGCAACGGTGCAGGGGCTTGGACGTCCTTGTCGTGCGAACCCGCGCGGCTCTTGCGCTCGATATTACGTTCGCCCTCGCCAATGGGATCGTACGTCACCACCACCGCTCCCGCCCTGGCGAACATCATGCCGCTATAAAACGCGTACCACCCAAACTTGTCCGACCCATGCCCGTTGACGATCACAATCCCCGGCAGCTTGCCCTTCCACTTCGCAATTTTCGGGTCTGGCCGATACACTACCGCGGGCACGATCATGCCCTCTGCCGTGGCATAGGTCACGCGATCCGCCAGCACGCCCGGTGTAGGTGAAAACGTGCTCCACACCTTGGCGTTCAGCGCCGGAAGCTTGTCAGGAACATACAGCGCATGGCGGATTTCGGCCCGCCAGGCGCTGTCGCGCGACTTGTTGCTCTGCGCGCACAGTCCCGTTCCGCCAAGTGCCACAGCCACTACAAAGATATTGCAATGCCGTTTCAACTTGCCGTTTCGATGCATGTGAAGCAGGATAAACCCGCGCGCTGCCGTTTGCTCTAGAATTGGCGCATCCATGAATCTCTACGCGGTTGTCCTCGGCATCATCGTCGTTACATTGCTTGGAGTCTCGCTGGCCCGCCTGGGCAAGGTGAAAACGAAGGCCGACTACCTCGTCGCCGGCCGCTCCCTGCCCGCGTTCGTGCTGGTCTTCACGCTGCTCTCGAGCTGGATCGGTTCAGGCTCACTGCTCGGCGGCGCCGAGAATGCCTACAAACACGGTTTCGCCGCGCTCTGGCAAGGAGGAGGCGGATGGGCTGGCCTCGCCCTCATCTACTTCATCGCACCACGCGCCCGCAAGTTCGCGCAGTTCACCATCCCGGACCTCCTCGAAGCGCGCTACAACCAGACTGCCCGCGTCCTCGGAGTCATCGCCGTGCTGTTCGCGTACACGGCGATCACCAGCTACCAGTTCATCGGCGGCGGCGACATCCTGCACCTCATCTTCCCGAACATTTCCGCGAAGGAAGGCCAGTACATTCTCGCCGGCTTCGTCATCGTCTTTACGGCTATCGCGGGCATGGGTTCGGTCGCCTACATGGACGTCGTCATCGGCCTGCTCGCCACGTTCACGATGATTGCCGCGCTGCCCGTGCTCATCCATCTGGCCGGCGGATGGAGCGGTGTGCACGCCGTCGTCCCCGCGACGCACTTCCAGTGGTTTGGAGACATCAGCCACATCCAGGCGCTCGAACTGTTTCTTCCCACCTGCCTGCTGATGCTCGGTAACCAATCCATGTACCAGAAATTCTTCTCCGCAAAAACCGAGAAGGACGCGACCCGTGCCACCGTCGGCTGGATCATCGGCACGGTCGTCCTCGAAACGGTGATCGTCGCTATCGCGGTCGTCGGCTCCGCACTCTTCCCGACCGGCGAAGTCCACGACCGTCCACGCGAGATCCTCGCCTACACCGCCACCCACGCATTCGGCGTCTCAATGGCCGGCAACCGCATCCTGGGGATCCTCGGAGCGCTGCTGGTCGGCGCGATTTTCGCTAAGGTCGTTTCCACTGCCAACAACTATCTCTTCTCGCCCGCGACCAATCTCGTCAACGACGTCTTCGTCCGCTATATAAAAAAGGACGCCTCCAACAAACAGGTGCTGCTCGTCTCGCGGCTCATGGTTGTCGCTTTGGGCATCTGGGCTCTCTGGCAGTCGCTCGGCACATCCTCCGTCCTCAAGAAATCGCTCTACGCCTATACGATCTACTCCGCCGCGCTTACTCCGGTCATCCTCGCGGCCTTCTTCTGGCGCCGGGCCACGGCTTCTGCCGCGGTGGCAAGCATCGCAGCGGGAACCATCGTTACCGTAGGTTGGGATACCGTCACACCGCACCTGCCGACGATCATCGGAGAACGCGATGCAATCCTGCCTGCACTCCTCGCCTCGCTGCTGTGCCTCTTCATCGTCAGCCTCGCAACCAAACCCCCCAGCGCGGAAAAGCTGGCACCCTTCGCCTAACGCACCGGCCTCAGCGTAATCGTCAACAGCTTGCCGCGGCTCCCGATCGGCAGATCGCTTACGGAGCGCGCCGCCTCTGCGTAGCCGTCCACAATCGCCGTAATCTCGTTGTGGTAGCCGCAGCTCGCATGCGCTCCCTGCGACGCGATCTGTTTGCCGCACGCAATCGTCCGAAGCAATGGACTGGTCCGCACCCGAACCCCCGGAAACGCGGCCCTCCCATAACTATCCGCCGTCTGGACAGAAGTGCCGCCCGCCCGATCGGTGATGTAATCCTGCCGCAGCTCATGCACGCGGGCACCTGCGAGGCCGTTCCCCACATCGTTGACGACCAGCACTTCCCAGCGCGGTTGCAGCACCGCTTCGCGCGGCATGCACGCCCAGAAGCCGAACGCGAACCCCGCCACACCGAACACAATGTGCTTCCAATTCATCTCCCCGCAATGTTACCCGTCCACGCTTCTCCTATCGCACGTCGAGCTTCCCGCATCTAACGGCGCGGACAGGGCTGTCACCGAGCGCGCGATCCCCGGCCGCAGCCTCACCCGCCACACAACCGGTAACTCACAGGAGATCCACTATGGCTTCCAGCAGCCAGAACCGCCCCGCCACTGACAGCGCCGAGACTCTCCGCGAGCTCGTCGGCAACGACCCCACCGCTACCTTTGAAGACGATCCAACCTTTGTGAACTCCAACCCAACTGACAGCGCGTCCAGCGAAAACCTGGGAGCGGCGACAGAGGGTGATGACACCGATCTCGCGGAAGACGGTGACGTTGACGAATCGGACGACGTGATCGACTCCGATGAGGACGACTTCGAAGAGGACACCGAAGAAGATGAAGAAGATGAGGAAGACGACCTGGACGATGACGTGGACGACGAAGACGAAGAAGACGACGCGGAGGAGGCCGGCACGCCTCTCCGCGCCTCCGGCGACCTCGACGACGACAGCAACGATGACGGCCGCGAAGACGCCGGCGACGAAGACGACCTCAACGCCCAGGCCGAGGACGACCTCGACGATTCGTCCCTCGACCCTGTTGAAGCCGAAACCCTCCGGAACCGCCTCGACGCCTTACCCGTCTCTGCCGCAGAAGCCCGCCTGGGTCTTTAGCCGCTCTTGGCCTGTCCAAGATAGTCTGAAGCGAAGCGCCAACCGGCGAGCGGCCGTCGGCATCTCAACGCATCGTGAGCAACGAAATGGAATCCACGCAAAGCCGTTTACTGAAGGGCCTTCTCGCCGGGCTGGTTGCCGGGATCGTCGCCACCGCAGTCAAAACGCTGGCTGAGCGAATCTACCCTCCCCGCACGCAAGGTGAGCCAGAACCTACCGAAGTCCTCGCCGAGAAGCTCTCCGGCCACCCGCTTGACGCGACCACGAAAGCCATCGAAAGCGAAGCCATCCACTGGGGCTTCGGCGCGCTCACAGGCGCAGCTTACGGCGCGCTCGCCGAGTTCTACCCAGCGGCGACCTCGAAGGAGGGCGCGAGTTTCGGCATTGCGCTCATGACTCTCACGCACGGAAAAGCCCTTCCCGCAATGGGACTTGGCGCCGAGCCTGAAGACCAGACCTTCCGCGAGCAGAGCAGCGAAGCCGCGACCCACGTCCTCTATGGTGTAGTGACGGAACGCGTCCGCAGCATGATCCGCAAAGTCCTCTAGACGTTATTCGCACAGGACAATCCTTTTTCGCACGCCGTACGTTACTCGGAAGACGAAGCGACACCGGCTCGTAGCTACACTCGGTGAAACGTTACGTTATTTGTTCGCCATTTCATGGAGATGAGTGTCAAGTGCCGGAAGGATTATTAGCTCGAAATAAAGCTCCCAAACGTGTCGTAGTCGTTGGCGCCGGCCCCGGTGGGTTGGCGGCAGCCATGTTGCTTGCGCGCTCTGGCGTGAAGGTAACGGTCGTCGAAAAACGCAACCACGTCGGTGGCCGCACCTCCACGATGGAGCAGGACGGCTTCAAGTTCGACGTTGGCCCAACCTTTTTTCTTTACCCCCGCGTGCTCAGGGAAATCTTCGCTGCCTGCGGCTACGACCTGGACACGGAAGTCCCGATGTATCGCCTCGATCCCCAGTATCGCCTGGTCTTTGGCGCGGGCGGCGAACTGCTGGCCACGCCCAATGTCGAACAGATGGAGCGCGCCATCGCGGCCATCTCGCCTGAAGACGCCAGGCGTTTCCACGGCTTCCTCCAGCGCAATCGCACCAAGCTCAGCAGCTTCCTGCCCTTCCTCGAATCTCCATTCGAAAGCTGGCGCGACCTCATGCAGCCGAAGATGCTCAAACTGCTGCCGCTGCTCAAACCGTGGGCGTCGCTGGACTCCGACCTGCGCCTGCACTTCAAAGACGAACGCATCCGCCTCGGCTTCAGTTTCCAATCCAAGTACCTCGGCATGAGCCCCTTCCGCTGCCCTTCGCTGTTCTCCATCCTCTCGTTTCTGGAGTACGAGCACGGCGTCTTCCACCCCGTCGGCGGATGCGGCGCGGTCACTACCGCAATGGCGCGCATCGCTGAAGAAATGGGCGTAGAAATCCTGCTCGATGAGCCCGTCGACGAGGTCCTGATGGAGCGGGGCCACGCTGTCGGCATCCGCACCCCAAAGCGCCGCCTACAGGCCGACTCCGTCATCGTCAACGCGGACTTCGCCTCTGCCATGCAGAGTATGGTGCCAGACCGTCACCGCAAACGCTGGACCGATCGCCGCATCGCCGGCAAGCGCTTCTCCTGCTCGACCTTCATGATGTATCTCGGCATCGATGGCCGCTTCGATGACGTCTCCCACCACACCATCTTTCTATCGAAGAATTACCGCCAGAACCTGCGCGACATCGAAGAGCTTCACCACCTCTCCGAAGACCCCTCGTTCTACGTTCAGAACGCCTGCGTCACCGATCCCACGCTCGCTCCCGAAGGCCAATCGACGCTCTACGTACTGCTGCCCGTCACGCACGAAAGCCCCATGGTCGACTGGCGCACCGAAACTCCCAACTACCGCAAAATGGCGCTACGCCAGCTCGAACGCATCGGCCTGCACGACCTCGAACCGCGTATCCGGACCGAGAAAATCATTACGCCGGCAGGCTGGCGGGACGAGTTCGGCCTGTACCGCGGAGCCACGTTCTCCATGGCACACTCGCTCAGCCAGATGCTGCACCTGCGGCCCCACAACCGCTTCGAAGACGTCGGCAGCATGTACCTCGTTGGCGGCGGAACGCACCCCGGATCAGGTCTGCCGGTAATCTTCGAGTCGGCGCGTATCACCTCGCGCCTGCTGCTCGAAGACCTAGGCCTGGAACCGCAGTGGAACGCCGAACCGCTCGTCGCACCCGACACCAAGTGGATGCAGGTAGCCTCGTGACTAGCGCTGCCCAGCAGCGTTGGAGCGCCACTTCGCTTCGCAGCCGTCTCAAGATTTTGAAGAAGGCTCGCCACAGTATGGCTGCGAAGGCGGAACTGTTCACCCGAGCTATCTCATCCACGCTCGTGCGCACCCCCGCCGACACCCTGGTGACCGAGCTTCTTCCACTGCTCGACGCCTGCCGTTTCCTGGAGGACGATGCCTCTGAAATTTTGCAGACACGCATCCTCGGAAGCAACGGCCGCCCGCAGTGGCTGCGCGGTGTCGAAGCCGAAGTCCGCCGGGACCCGCTCGGCCACATCCTCGTCATTGGCCCGTCAAACTTCCCGCTCTTCCTCCCCGGCGTGCAGGTACTGCAAGCGCTAGCCGCAGGCAACAGCGTTACCTGGAAGCCCGGCACCGGCGGCGGCCCCGTCGCACAGGTTGTGGCTGACGCGCTCACCGAGGCTGGCCTCCCCGAAGGCCTCCTGACCGTCACCGGCGACACCATCGATGCAGCCTACGTCGCTCTCGCCCAATCACCCGACAAGGTCGTCTTCACCGGCTCCTCCGAAGCGGGCAAAGACATCCTCTTCAAGCTCGCCGAAAGTGCAACGCCCGCCGTGATGGAACTCTCCGGCGTCGACGCGGTCATCGTGTTGCCCAGCGCAGACCTCGCGCGCGCGGCCAAAGCCATCGCTTTCGGCCTACGCCTCAACGGTGCGGCAGTCTGCATGTCGCCGCGCCGCCTGCTCGCCCTAGGCGAAACGATGGGTGCACTCCTCCCGCACCTCGAACGCGAGCTGGAAACCATCCCCGCAATAGCACTCTCCCATCGCACCGCGGCAGCACTTGAAACCCTTCTCGCTCAGGCCGTCGACCGCGGCGCGACCCTGCGCGGGACCTTCGATCCCATCCAACAAAAGCCACTGCTCATCGCCAGCGCCCTCCCCACAATGGCTATCACCAGCGCCGACCTCTTCGCGCCCATCCTCTCGCTCATCACCGTTTCCACGGTGCCAAAGTTTCCTGACGTTTACGCCGAGTGCCCCTACGCGCTCACCGTCTCGATCTTCGGCGCCGAACGTGAAGCCCTCTCCCTCGCCGCCAAACTCCGCGCCGGTGCAGTCCTCATCAACGACCTCATCGCGCCCACCGCCGATCCCCGCATCCCTTTCGGCGGACGCGGAGCGAGCGGCTACGGCGTCACACGCGGTGCCGAAGGCCTGCTCGAAATGACCGCCGCAAAAACAGTGCTCATCCGTCGTAGTCGCTCGATTCGCCACTATCTTCCGACCGGGCCACAGCACCTTCCGCTTTTTTCCGGAATGATCCGCGCGACGGATGGGCGAACATGGATGCAGCGCCTGACAGGCCTGAGGCAGATGATCGCCGCGGGCCGCAACTTGAACCATTAGGAGAGACGCACCATGCAGGTTGGAGTTATAGGATCGGGGTTGGCGGGGCTCTCAGCAGCCTGCACGCTCGCGGCACGCGGACACAACGTCACCGTCTTTGAAAAGAACTCGTGGCTCGGCGGCAAGGCCGCGCAACTGAACGCCGATGGCTTCCGCTTCGATATGGGCCCGACCATCCTCATCCAGCCGTCGATGCTGCGTAAAATCTTCGCCGAAGCCAACCGGAATCTTGACGACTACGTCACCATGGTCCGCCTCGATCCGCAGTGGCGCTGCTTCTTCGAAAGCGGCGCCACCATCGACCTGGTCGACGACACCGACCGCATGGCTGCGTCACTCGAAGCCCGCTGGCCCGGCGCGGGCGCGAAGTATCGCAAGCTACTCGCGCTCTCGCAGGAGTTGCACAACATCTCCGATCGCTTCTTCTTCTGGAAGTCCGTCGGCTCCATGAAAGACACCTTCGACGTAGGCGGCGCGTTCGATCTCAAGGTCCTCAAAGACGTCCTCAAGATGCGCCTCGGCAGCACCCTCGCCGGCACGATTCGCGAGTTCATCGCCGACCCCGAAGCCGCGCAAATGCTCGACCACTTCGTCCAATACGTCGGCTCCTCCCCCGACGCCTCCCCCGCCATCCTCACTGCCATCGGCCACATGCAGATGCAGGAAGGCATCTGGTATCCGATGGGCGGCACCCGCGCGGTGCCCGAAGCCCTCGTCAAACTCGCCACTGAGTTGGGCGTCGTCTTCCACACCGAGACGGACATCGCCCGCCTGACCACCGACGGCAAACGCATCACGGGCCTCGTTACCACTTCCGGCCAGGCCTTTACGTTCGAGGCCATAGTGAGTAACGAAGACGCCGTCCGCACCCACCGCGAACTCCTCGCCAACACCCCCGCCGCGCGCACCTTCGAGCATAAGCGCAGCTACGAGCCCGCCTGCTCTGGCGTCGTGCTCTACCTCGGCCTCAACAAGCGCTACGACCACCTCGCACACCACGACTTCGTCTTCTCGCGCGACCCGCACGAAGAGTTCCACCACATCTACGACCTCGGCGAGCCCGCACCCGACCCCACCTGCTACCTCGCCTGCACGGCCGCCACCGACCCCGCCAGCGCGCCCGCCGGCGGAGAAGCGATGTACGTCCTCGTCCACACACCCTACCTGCGCCCGCACCACGACTGGACGAAGATGTTCCCGCACTATCGCCAGGTCATTCTCGACAAACTGAAACGCACCGCCGGCCTCCACGACATAGAAGACCGCATCGTATTCGAATCCGCCCTCACCCCCCAGGACATCCACGAGCGCTACCGTGTGCTCAACGGCGCGATCTACGGCATCTCCTCGCACGGCGTCTTCCAGGGCGCATTCAAACCCGCCAACCGCAGCAGAGAACTCAGCGGCCTGTATCTCGCAGGCGGTGCTGCCCACCCCGGTCCCGGCATGCCCATGGTCATGATGTCCGGCTGGATAGCCGCCGACTCCCTCCACCAAGACTCCGTCGCATAGAAATTTTCACCGGCCACCAAAGTAGGGAGTGCCCCATTCATCGCGCAGCACGTCGCGCGATGGGTGGGAAGGAATGAAGCCCGAACCGGCATTTTTCGCCTCACCACCAACCTCTGCCACAATAGCCCTATGCCCCATGAAGTGCCCGCGATCTCGACCGTCACCCTGCGCTTCTTCAGGCGCATCGTCCGCTCGTACTTCCGCAAACACTTCCGGGCCGTCCTCATCCAGAATTCCGACATCCTAAAACAAGCCACTGGCCCTCTCATCCTCTACGCCAACCACGGTTCATGGTGGGACCCCATGGTCTGCGTTCTGCTCGCACAAACCCTTCTACCGAGCCGCAAACACTACGCCCCCATGGACGCCGCGCCGCTTGCCCGTTACCCGGTTCTTCGCAAGCTGGGCATCTTCCCCATCGAACTCGCAACCGCCCGCGGCGCCGTGCAATTTTTGCGAACCTCCGAAGCCATTTTGAAGGAAGGCGGCGTGCTGTGGATCACCCCGCAAGGCCGTTTCGCCGACACCCGCGAACGTCCTCTAGCCTTCAAACCCGGCCTCGCCGCCCTCGCTCTCCGAGTCCCACAAGCCACCGTGATCCCTCTGGCCATCGAGTACACCTTCTGGAACGAACGCCTCCCCGAGACACTTCTCCGCTTCGCTCCCGCCGTCCTCATTGACGCGAACGCATCCACCGAAAGCACCTCTTTTCAACTCGAAACCGCGCTCGAAGCCGCCATGGAATCGCTTCGCTCTGCCGCCCTCGCCCGCGACCCTCTGGCCTTTCACGTCCTCCTCGAAGGCAGCCGAGGCACTGGAGGCTTCTACGCCCTCGGCCGCCGCATCCGAGCCCTGTTCGGCGGCAAAGGCTTCCAGGAAGACCACTCCGCTCGTGACGCCAAAGCCCAGGCAGGCAAACAGTGATTCTCAAGCTGTTGATCTACACCTGCGCCGTGCTCGCCATCCTCAGCGCCGTCATTCCGGCCGCACTCTTCATCGCCAATCTACGCGCCTATGTCCCTCCACCTCGGCCAAACACCGCCCTGCCAAGCCCCAGTATCAGTGTCCTGATACCCGCGCGCAACGAAGCCGCCAATATCGCCGCTGCACTCCACGCGGTCCTCGCCAGCACCCACACTAGCCTCGAAGTCTTCGTCCTCGACGACGCCTCCACCGACGCCACTGCGAAGATCGTCAACAACATCGCGGCACTCGATCACCGCGTAAAACTCCTCCGCTCCGCCACTCTCCCGCAAGGCTGGAATGGCAAACAACACGCCTGCTGGCAACTCGCCATGAACTCAACCGCCCCGCTCATGCTCTTCCTCGATGCCGACGTTCGCCTCGAACCCGAAGCCATCGCGCGCATGGCAGCCTTTCAACGCACCTCCGGCGCGTCGCTCGTCTCCGGCTTTCCACGCCTGATTACCATCGGCTTTCTCGAGTGGCTGCTCCTCCCGCTGATCCACTTCGTCCTGCTCGGATTCCTGCCCGTCGCCCGCATGCGCAAGACTACCGACCCCGCCATGGCCGCGGGCTGCGGGCAGTTCATGCTCGTCGAACGCGAAGCCTATTTCACCAGCGGCGGCCACGAAGCCATCCGCTCCACCATGCACGACGGCCTGCTCCTCCCCCGAGCCTTCCGCCGCGCCGGTTTCCGCACGGACCTCGCTGACATCACCCAACTCGCCAGCGTCCGTATGTACGACACCGCTTCCAAAGTCTGGCAAGGCCTCGCTAAGAACGCGACGGAGGGAATCGCCGCGCCTGCCCGCATCGTGCCAATCACTGTGGTGCTGCTGCTCGGCCAGGTATTCCTGCCGGCGCTCTTGATTGTATTGGTGGTGCTGTGGCCCCTGATCGCTGTTTGGCTTGGCAGTCGCGGGATCGATGTTGAATTATCGCGATCCGTTCAAGGGGCGGCCTGGCTCACGATACTCTTTATCGCGCTAGTGTCGAGCTATGTCCCGCGACTCATCGCCACCCGCCGCTTCAAGCAGCCCCTGAAGTCCGCGCTTCTCCACCCGCTAGGGATCACGCTTTTACTCTGCATCCAGTGGTACGCTCTTATCCGCCAACTGCTAGGCCGCCCCGTAGGCTGGCGCCAGCGCGCTTACGCCCCCACCACCGGCACCGAGATCTAAACACTATCCTCTATCCCCTAAAAACTATCGCCTGCACTAAACGCCCTTCTTCCGCGGCTCCCAGATGTACTTATGAATCTGTAGACTCAACCGCGCAGGCAGGCCATCTTCGAGCATCCACTCCACCACCAGCCGGGGATCGAGCGTCGCATTGTCCGTCGTCCGCAACTCGCTCGGAGCCTTGTTGAACGCCGGCGAGAGCAGAATGCTCGCACACTTCGCAGCCAGCGAATGCGTCCGAATAAACTCCCGCGCAAACTCGTAGTCCACCCGATCGGTCAGCACAAACTTCACTTCATCATTCGGCGTCAGAGCCTCAAGATTCTCCATGCGAAAACTGCCCGCCGCCGACCCCGCTCCCGGACACTTCACATCGACAATCTTGTGTACCGCCTTGGGCACATCCGCTAACGGCCGCTCGCCGCTAGTCTCAATCATCAAGGTGTACTTCGCCTCGATCAGCCGGTCCATCAGCGGGATCAGCTCGCGCGCCTGCAACATGGGCTCTCCGCCCGTAAACTCGACCAGCGTGCAAGGCTGCAGCGCCGCA
>CAZZYB010000061.1:0-4717 GCA_964658125.1 uncultured Acetobacteraceae bacterium
ACGGCCACCCGGAACCCTTCAAGCTGACGTATGTCGAGATTGGCAATGAAGACTGGCTGGACCGCTCGGGGAGCTACGAGGTGCGGTACCCGCCGTTCGCGCTGGCGCTGCGGAAGAAGTATCCGCAGTACAAGCTGATTGCGACGGCGCCGCTGAAGAAGTCGACGCCCGGCGCGGAACCTGACGTGATCGACGACCACTACTACAAGTCTCCGGCGGATATGTTCGCGATGGTGCATCACTACGACGACGCTCCGCGGAATGGGCCGAAGATTTTTGTGGGTGAGTGGGCGACGCGGTCTGGCTCGCCTACTCCTAACTTCGGCGATGCGCTGGGCGATGCCGCGCTGATGACCTCGATGGAGCGCAACAGCGACCTGATCGTAATGGCCGCGTATGCTCCGCTGCTGGTGAATGTGAATCCGGGTGCGATGCAGTGGTCGACCGACCTGATCGGCTTCGATGCGATGACGAGCTATGGTAGCCCTAGTTGGCACGCGCAGTGCTTGTTTGCCGCGCATCTGGGGGACGGCACGGCGAAGAGTTCGCTAGAGGGAGCGGGCGAGCGCTTCTTCTACTCGGCGACTGTGTCGTCGAAGACGAAGACGCTGCATTTGAAGCTGGTGAATGCTTCGGATGTGGCGCAGCGGCTGACGCTTGATCTGCAAGGCGCGAAGGCTGCGCCGGCGAAGGTGATTTCGCTGCATGCGGCGAGCTATCAGGCTACGAACTCTATTAATGCACCAGACTTTATTAAGCCGGTGGAGTCGAGCGTGCGGCTGACGTCCGCGCATACGGTGCCGGCGTTCACGATTGAGGTGATCGATGTGCCGTTGAAGTAGCGGGCGTCAGACTACGAACATTGCGACGAACTCATCAACAGGCAGCGCCTCAAGCGCTGCCTGGTTTGATGTTGCGGCAAGAATCTTCTCTTGCGCGTTGGGAGAAAGCCGTCGCGCCAGGTTTGATTTGAATTTCTCTATAAGCAGGGGGATGCCGTCGGGGCGGCGGAGGCGGTGGCCGATGGGGTACTCGACGACGACCTCAGGTAGGTAGGTTCCGTCCTTTAGCTCGACAGTTAGAGCGTTGGCGATGGAGCGCTTTTCGGGGTCGTGATAGTCGGCCGTGAACTGCTGGTCTTCGACACAGAAGATCGTCGCGCGGAGATCGTCGATGCGAGGGTCGTTGGCGATACTGTCCTCGTAGTCTTCTGCGGTGAGGCGACCGAAGATTAGGGGGACGGCGACCATGTACTGGATGCAGTGGTCGCGGTCGGCGGGGTTGTTGAGGGGGCCCTGCTTGTCGATGATGCGGATGCAGGCTTCGTGGGTGCGGATGGTGACGCGGGCGATGTCGGCGGCAGTCTTGCCCTTCGCGGCGAGTTGCGCGTGGAGGGTGACTGCGGCTTCTACCGCGGTCTGGGAGTGGAACTCTGCGGGGAAGGAGATTTTGAAGAGCACGTTTTCCATGACGTAGCTGCCGTAGGGGCGCTGGAACTTGAACTCCCGGCCTTTGAAGGAGACGTCGTAGAAGCCCCAGGTCTTGGCGCTGAGAACGCTGGGGTAGCCCATCTCTCCGGTCTGGGCGATGAGTGCGAGGCGCACGGCGCGGGAGGTGGCGTCGCCTGCTGCCCAGCTTTTGCGGGAGCCGGTGTTGGGCGCGTGGCGGTAGGTGCGCAGGGCCTGGCCGTCCACCCAGGCGAGACTCACTGCGTTGAGACACTGGTCGCGGGTGAGGCCGAGCATCTGCGAGACGATTGCTGTTGATGCTACTTTGACGAGCAGAACGTGGTCGAGGCCTACCTTGTTGAAGGAGTTCTCGAGTGCGATGCAGCCCTGAATTTCATGCGCCTTGATCATCGCTGTAAGGACGTCGCGGATGGTGAGTTTGTGGCCGTTGCGGGTCATCCAATCGGCGACGGCGAGGATGCCGCCGAGGTTGTCGGAGGGGTGACCCCACTCGGCCGCGAGCCAGGTGTCGTTGAAGTCGAGCCAGCGGATGATGGTGCCGATGTTGAAGGCTGCCGCTACGGGATCGAGTTCGTAACTGGTGCCCGGGACGCGCGCGCCGTTGGTCATCGTCAGGCTTGGGACGAGCGGGCCCAGGAGCTTGGTGCAGGCTGGGAAATCGAGGGCCTGCAGGCCACAGCCGAGGGTGTCGAGGAGGCAGTAACGCGCTGTTTCGTAGGCTAGTGGGCTGGTTACTTTGTAGTTCAGGGCGTAGTCGACGATGTCGACGATCACTTGGTCGAATTCGGGGCGGATGTTGCTAATATGTGCGGACATTGCTTAGGCGACTCTCAATTCCAGGCGTTTTCCGAGAGCGCTGAGCGCTTTCGCGGTCGTGTCAATTTTCGTATTGTGCCGCCAGTCGAGCATGCGAGTCACTTCCTGACGTGGAACACCGAGCCGGTTCGCCAGATCGATAGGGCGCACCTTCTGGCGAACCATCTCGTTATGCAAAAGAATTTTCGCAGCCACGCTGGGCGGAACTTCGATCAACTTGTGGCTCGGCTTTGCGGTGGAGGGCAATGGAATCGGTCGCCCAGCTTCGAAATAGAAGTCCAGTGCAGTTTCAAAGGCGTCGAAAGCCTGGCGTCGAGCGTCGGCTGTGTCGTCGCCCTGTGTGATCGCCTCAGGAATGTCGGGAAATGTAACGACAATCGCACCCTCGTTGCGCCTGAATCGAGCTGGATAACGCATATACCCTCCGTGACCGATTATTTGAGGCCTAGCTGCTTCTTGATTGCGTTGACGGTTCCCGTGGCCAGTTCTTTGCTTGGATGCATCGGCAGCACGGTGCTTCTGCCGAGCAGATACACCTTCAGGTGAGAGCCCTGGTCGCCAAATTCCGCGCCCTGCTTCGCCAGCCACCGCTTGAATTCAGCGCTTGTCACTAATTTACTCCACTGTAAGCAAATTTGCTTACCTTCTCAGCGTGTGGACAATTGCTGCGGATTACTTACGGTCTTCAAGTGGCACGAACGCTACATCCTCAGGTCCGGTGTAATTTGCGCTCGGGCGGATGATCTTGCCGTCGACGCGCTGCTCCATGACGTGCGCGGACCAGCCAGTGGTGCGGGCGATGGCGAAGATGGGGGTGAACATGGCTGTGGGGATGCCCATGACGTGATAGCTGACTGCGGAAAACCAGTCCAGATTTGGGAACATTTTTTTGATTTCCCACATGACCGATTCGAGGCGCTCGGCTACGTTGTACATGGCTGTGTCGCCGGCGGTTTCGGAGAGGTCGTGGGCGACTTTTTTGATGACTACGTTGCGGGGGTCGCCGGTGGTGTAGACGGGGTGTCCGAAGCCGATGATGACTTCCTTGCGGGCTACGCGGTCGCGGATGTCGGCTTCGGCTTCGTCGGGAGTGGCGTAGCGCTGTTGGATCTCGAGTGCGACCTCGTTGGCGCCGCCGTGCTTGGGGCCTTTGAGGGCGCCGATGGCTCCGGCGATGGCGGAGTACATGTCGGAGCCGGTGCCTGCGATGACGCGGGCGGTGAAGGTGGAGGCGTTGAATTCGTGCTCGGCGTAGAGGATGAGCGAGACCTGCATGGCCTGTACCCACTCGGCGGTTTGGGGCGTGCCGTGAAGGAGGGTGAGGAAGTGGCCGGCGATGGAGTCGTCTGCGGTTTCGACGTTGATGCGGGTGCCGTCTTTTACGAAGTGGTGCCAGTAGAGGAGCATCGAGCCTAGCGAGGCCATCAGGCGGTCGGCTACGTCGAGGGCGGACTGCGGGGTGAATTTGACGCTTTCGAGGGTGGTGGCGCCGGCTTCAGGTTCGAGAGTGGCGAGGACGCTGACACCTACGCGAAGGACGTCCATCGGATGTGCTGTGGCGGGCAGTTGCTCGAGCGCGACCTTGACGCCTGGGGGGATTCCGCGAAGGCCCTGGAGGCGGCGCTTGTAGGCGTCGAGCTCGGCGCCGGTGGGGAGCTTGCCGTAGAGGAGGAGGTAGGCGACTTCTTCGAACTCGCACTTTGCGGCTAGTTCGAGGATGTCGTAGCCGCGATAGTGGAGGTCGTTGCCGTTGCGGCCGACTGTGCAGAGCGCTGTGTTGCCGGCTGGAACGCCTGAGAGGGCTACGGATTTCTTGGGTTTGAAACCGCTGGTGGTTGTTGCGGGTGCGTCGCTCATGCTTTGCCTTTGTCCTTTGCAAATAGCTGGTCGAGCTTTTGTTCGAACTCGTGATAGCCGAGATAGTCGTATAGGTCGGCGCGTGTCTGCATGGTGTCGATTACGTTTTTCTGGGTGCCGTCTTCGCGGACGCGCTTGTAGACGTTGAGCGCGGCGGCGTTCATGGCGCGGAAGGCGGAGAGCGGATAAAGCGCGATGGAGACGTCGGCGCTGCGGAGTTCGTCGAGCGTGAAGAGGGGGGTGGAGCCGAACTCGGTGATGTTGGCGAGGATCGGGACTTTGGTGCGCTCGGCGAAGGCGCGATACTGCGCGAGGTCGGTGACGGCTTCTGGGAAGACCATGTCCGCGCCGGCTTCGACGCACGCGGCGACGCGGTCGAGTGCGGCGTTGAGGCCTTCGCTAGCTAGAGCGTCGGTGCGGGCCATGATGATGAAGGTGGCGTCGGTGCGGGCGTCTACGGCGGCCTTAATGCGATCGACCATTTCTTCGGAGGAGACGATAGCCTTGCCGGGACGGTGGCCGCAGCGCTTGGCCTGCACCTGGTCTTCGATGTGGCAGCCGCCGGCGCCGGCGCG
>CAZZYB010000061.1:4727-12917 GCA_964658125.1 uncultured Acetobacteraceae bacterium
GATACTGCGGGCGAGATTGAAAGCGCCGCCGAATCCGGTGTCGATGTCGACGAGGAGCGGGAGGGTGCAGACGTCGGTGATGCGGCGGACGTCGACGAGCACGTCTTCGAGGGCGGAGATGCCGAGGTCGGGAACGCCGAGCGAGCCGGCGGCGACGCCTCCGCCGGAGACGTAGAGCGCGCGGTATCCTACGCGGTCGGCCATGCGGGCGTGGTAGGCGTTGATGGCGCCGATGATTTGGAGGGGATGCTCTTCGGCGACGGCTGCGCGAAGGCGGGAACCTGCGGTGGCGGTGTTGTGGGGTGTGTGGTTCATCGAATTCCTTCGCTCGAGGCGAAAGAGAATCGTAGCAGTTTTACGGCGTCGGAGGCTTTGCGGGGCAGGTGCAGGCGCGGTAGCCGGCTTCGGTGTTGTTGGCGAGCGAGCAGGCGTACTGCGGCCAGACGAGTTGGAGTGCAAGGGCTTTGAGGCCGCCGCCGAGCATGAAGTGCTGCGTGTAGGCCTGGCTTTCAGGTGCGCGGATCTCTTTATCAGCGCTGAACCCGGCGATCAACGAGGCCACTGTTTCGGCGCTGTAGGCGGGCTTGTGATAGGTCGTGGAGAAGCGGTATTGCTCGGTCCATTTGGCGGCGATGCCCATCTGGTTGTCGGAGCCGATGACGCGGTAGTCCTTCAGTGTTGCTGTGCGGGGGTCGACGTCGGCGAGGGTGAAGCCGGGGTTGTTGCCGTTGATGGGGCTGATTGCCGGTACGAGCTTTGCGGCGATCGATGCTGGTTTGCCGGAGCCCGTGGAAGCGGCTTGCAGGAGGCGCATTTCGTCGCTGTGGGTGTGCGCGAAGATGGCGAGGCGGATGTCGGGCGCGAAGTCTGTGAGGACTTCGACGAGCTTTTCGTCTCCGAGGAACATGACGGGTGATTGTCCGCCGCAGACGTTGCGGCGCGAGGTGGTGGTGGAGTACACGTTGACGCCGGGTGGAATGTGGGCCATGATCCAGACCTGCTCGTGGCGGGCGTGGGCGGCGGTGAGAGCGGAGCGCAGCCAGTCGAGTTCGGCTGCGCCGGCTGCGGCATCCGGGTTGCCGTTGCAGCCGGCGTAGTCGCGGGAGAGGAAGAGGTCCTGCAGGACGATCAGGCGACCGCGGACGATGGGTTTGGGGAGCGCGACGCTGTAGTTGCCGCTGACTGGAAAGACGTGGAGTATGTCTTTGCGGGCAGCCGGCGACTGGGCGTCGTCGGCGAAGCTTTCGGCTGCGCTGTGGAGGAAGGCGCTATCCTCGGCCTCGTGGTAGTCGCCGCATCCGGAATCGTTATTGCCTAGAGCGAGGTAGACGGGGGTTTCGCCGAAGGTGCGATGGAGCTCGATCGCTACGTAAGCGAGGGTCTTGGCGGTGAAGGCGCTGTACTCTGCTTCGGTCGCATCGTGTACGAGGAGATGGAAGCGGCAGTCCATCTTATGCACGAGCAGGTCGCCGGAAACCGTGACGAAAAGGGCGTGCGGCGACTGCGCGTGGGCTGCTTTGAGGCTTGATTTGAGCAGGGTCCAGGGTGTGTCGATGCCGCGGACGGGGCAGCTCCTGACGATCTTTGCGAGGTCTTTTTCCTGGGTTGGGGCGTCGGGTTCGGAGAGGATTTTCTGCCATGCGGTTGCGGGTTCAGCACGAAGGCGCTCCAATTTTGCGGGGTCATGGAAGGGGTCGAAGTGAATGTCGCTGAGCATGACCACGGGGACGGTCGCGGGCTTCTGGGCGAAGAGTGCCGGGCAGAATAGGCCGCACGCCAGGAGGAAGGCGAGCGTTCGACGAGTGCGTAACGTAGACATTCGGGAAGGCTCCAGCGAATCAGCGGCGGAAATGGACAGCAGAGTCAGTGTATCCGGCGGCTTTTGGCTGCTGTCTGTTTTACTGTTCTGCATGGAGCGAATTCCTTTTGACCGACTTCGGGAGACGGTGCGGCTGGCGCTGGAGCGGCTGGGCGTTGTGGGTGAGCGGGCCGAGGTGTCTTCGCGGCTGATCGCGGAGACTGATCTGGATGGTATTTCTACGCACGGGATTGCGCGGTTTCAGCGCTTTGCGGAGATGGTGCGGCTGGGCAGTATTGATCCTGCGGCGACGCCGGAAGTTGTGGCGAACCTGGGAGCGATCGAGCGGTGGCATGGCAGGCTCGGGCCTGGAAATCTGAACGCGCATGCTGCGATGGCTCGGGCGATGGAGCTTGCGAAGCTGCACGGGATTGGCGGCGTTGCGCTGGGTGGGACTACGCACTGGCTGCGGGGTGGAAGTTACGGCTGGCAGGCTGCGGAGGCTGGATATGCGGCGATTTGCTGGTCGAATACGCTGCCCAATCTTCCGCCCTGGGGAGCGACTACGCCCGCGGTTGGGAACAATCCGCTGGTGATTGCGGTGCCGCGCAAGGGCGGGAACATCGTTATCGATATGGCGATGTCTCAGTTTTCTTATGGCACGCTGGCGGCTTACAGTGCGCGCGGTGAGGCGCTGCCTGTACCCGGGGGCTACGATGCCGACGGGCGGATGACTACCGATGCTGCGGCGATTGAAGCGACTCAGCGGGCGTTGCCGATTGGGTTCTGGAAGGGCTCGGGGTTGGCGTTTGCGCTGGATGTTCTGGGGGCGCTGCTGAGTGGAGGAAAGGCTACGCATCAGTTTGGGCCTGATCCTTTGCAGGAAGTTGGGCAGTCGCAGGTGTTTCTGGCGGTTTCGCCGGAGGCTATTGCAACGCATGATGCGCTGGCTGACGAGGCTGTGGCGTTTCTGCATGCGGCGCGGCCTGAAACGCCGGGGCGGCTGGCGCGGTATCCGGGGGAGCGGGCTGTTGAGGTGCGAGCGGAGAACCTGCGGCTGGGTGTGCCGGTAAATGCTTCCGCGTGGAATTTTGTGCAGCGGACTGCTTCGGGGTCCTGAGCGGGGGGCGGATAGTGGTTGAAAGGTTGGAGCGGATGAAGTGATGCGAACGGCATTGCAGGTCCTTCGGCTGCGCTCAGGATGACAGATTTGTGGAGGGTGTAAGAGAGCCATTGTGCTTAGGAAACGCGAAGCGGGGCGGCAGTCTTGTAACGGTGTGTTAACGCGACAGTCATGCGGCTGCAATCTTCGATGGCTAGTCTGCGCTTATGCGACCCTCTTTCAATCCCTTCCCGATATGTATCGGCGCCATTCGCTGTGCGCGAACGGCCTTCAAGTGCGCCATCCTGACTTTAGCGCTCGGGGCGGTGGCGGCCTCAGCTCAGAATAGCGGCACGTTGACCGGAACCGTGGTCGACCCGCGCGGCGATATCCTGGCGCACGCGAGCGTCGTTTTACACAGCCCGGATTACACCTTTACGACGCGGGCCATGACCGACAACACCGGGCGTTTCACGATTTCTGGCGTAAAGCCGGGGCGGTATGAGCTGGATGCGACGGTTGCGGGGTTTGCGCCGATCCATCGGGACAACGTGGTGGTGACAGAGGGGCAGCCGCTCGATCTGCCGCTCAAGATGGCGCTGGGCGACGTGAGCCAGAGCATTACCGTGGAAGCGGATGCAACGGATTCGATTGCGGCGCAGCTTGCACCGATGGATGCGCGGCTGGATGAGCGGTCGCCGCGGACGGAGATTACGGAACACTTTATCCAGAATTACACTTCGCCGGTGGCGGACTTCGGCGAGGCCGTGGAGATGGCTCCGGGAACGTTTACGACGAATGGAAATGGCGTTGGGCTGGGGCAATCGAACACGTATTTTCGAGGGTTTGCGGACGGCAATTACGACATCGATTTCGACGGGATTCCGTTCTACGACACGAACACGCCTTCGCACCATTCGTGGGCGTTCTTTCCGTCGCAGTTCCTGGGCGGGGTTGATTTCGACCGTTCGCCGGGAACGGCTTCGACGATTGGGCCTACGCCGTTTGGTGGATCGATCCATTTGCTGTCGAAGCGTTTGTCTCCGCTGGAGAATATTCGCGGCGGGTTCTCCTATGGATCGTTCAATACGAAGCTCTTCGATGCGGAGTTTGATTCAGGGACGTTTGGGCCGGGCAAGAAGTTCAATGTCGGAGTGGATGTTCATCATCTGGGATCGGATGGGTACCAGACGTTCAACCACCAAACACGAAATGCGGGCGACATCAAGGTGCAGTATCACGTGTCGGACAAGACGGTGCTGACAGGATTTGCCGGCGTGATCTGGCTGGATGCGAATACGCCGAACTTCAATGCGACGCGCTGCCAGATGTTCGGGGCGCAGGCGGGGTATGGGTGTACGGGAGCCAATGCGTTCTTTGCGGGGTCGGGCGTGAACTTTTTGCTGACGGACAACTCGGACCCGGTGAACTACCTGAATAATCAGTACAACTTCTACCATGTGCCGACCGACTTCGAGTATGTGGGCGTGCACTCGGAGCTGGGCAAGGGGCTGGTGCTGGATATCAAGCCTTACACGTATAACTACGACAACTCGGAAAAGTATTCGAATGCGACACCGATCACCGAAGCGACGACGATCAATGGATCGAAGACGTATAACGGCATCGCGATTGCGCCTTGCAATGTTGCGGTGACGAAGAAGGGTGTGACGGCGATTCCGTGCGGAGTGGACAAGTACAACAGCTATCGCAAGTACGGCGAGACATCGACGGTGAGCCAGGTTTCGAAGTTCGGCATCTTTCGCGGTGGGCTTTGGTACGAGTGGGCTGCAACAAATCGGCACCAGTACCCGAGCGATCCTTTGACTAACTGGACCAACCAAGCGCTGCCGAATTTTGCGGAGCAGTACTGGACGAATTCGTACCAGCCTTATGCGGAGTATGAATTTCATACGCTGCACCAGAAGCTGACGGTAACTCCCGGGACGAAGTTTGCGTACTACACGATCGCGACCAAGCAATTTGCGGATAACGGAAAGACGATTGGATCGCTGCAGCCTGCGGGCGTGGCGGCCGATCCGACAAAGTTCATCACGAACGCGGGAAGCTACACGGCCTGGCTGCCTTCGATTGATGTGAACTATCGGTTGAAGAGCAACTGGTCGGCGTACGCGCAGCTTTCGACCGGTAGCGTTGTGCCGCCGAGCAAGGTGTTCGACTTCAACCAGGGTGTGAATGGACTGCCGGTAAAGACGGCTCCGAAGCAGCAGCGGTCGACGACGTACCAGGGTGGAACGGTGCTGAAGCTGAAGCGCGTGACATTCGATGCGGATGTGTATCACACGCGATTTCAGAACAGCTACTCGTCCACGCTGGACCCGACTGGTGAGCCGGTGTTCTTTCTTCAGCCGAGCTCCATCAGCAAGGGCTTTGAGGCGGAAGGGAACTTTGCGGTTGCGAAGGGCTTGAATGTTTATCTGAACGCGACCGTGGGGCGGGCTACTTATGTTGGCACGCTGCCGGTGAGCTGCCTGGCGGGTTCGGTTGGGTGCACGGCGACTACGGCGCAACTTTCGCTGCAGGCTCCGGGCGGGTTGTGGGTGCAGAACACTCCTTCCAACACGGAGACCGAGGGTGTGACGTATCAGCGCAAGGGGTTGGATTTCGGGCTGTTCAACAAGCGCGTTGGGACGCTGTATGAAGACAACGGGCAGTATCACAACCAGGCGACGATTGAGCCGTTCTCGCTGACGAACGTGTTCTTCAACTACACGATCAAGAGGGGGAGCAAGTTCGACCAGACGAAGATCCGGCTGAGCTTCAACAACCTGTTCGATCGGCACAACATTACGAGTGAGAGCATTTCCGGGACCGCGCTGACGCAGAATTTGAGCGGGAACGGGACTACGTATGTCGATCCGTTCAACACGGTGGGTAAAACGCCGATTGCTGCGGGCGACAACATTGGGGTGCTGCCGGGGCGGAGCGTGATGCTTTCGGTGACGTTTGGGTTCTCGCCGAAGGGCCGGTAGGGCGGGCTGAGGTAAACCGGGCCTTCGGCTTACCTCATCGGCTAAAGCCGAATTTTAGATCGGCCTTTGGCGTGTGGGCTGAAGCCCACACCTTAACGAAACGTTTGCGCAATGGAATTCGGTGACATTTCAGAAGTAGTCATTAAGGCCCGGGGCGATTGCCTCGGGCCTTACTTTTTGTGGGCTGGAGGCTGTGCGTCGAGGAGGAACCAGGCGCTGAGGGCGCTGGCGGCGGCGAGGCCTACGGAGAGCCAGAGGATGACGCGGAAGCCGGCGAGGAAGGACTCGGCGATGGCTTGGTCGACGCGGGGGTCGGGGCTGTGGGCGGCGGCTAGCTCGGGGCGCGCGGCGTTGACTTGCTGGAGGGTGATCGCATCAAGGTGGAGGGCGTCGAGGCGGGGCGTGAGGTTGTGGTTGAAGCTGGCGTAGAGCACAAGGCCGAAGACGGCTACGGCTAGCAGGCTGGCGAGGCGGGAGACGGCGTTGTTGACGCCGGAGGCTACGCCGGCTTCGTCTTCGGGGACGGCGTTCATGACCGTGGTGGTTAGCGGCGCGACGCTGATCGCCATGCCGAGGCCGAGAACCAGGACTGCCGGGAAGAAGGTGGTCCAATAGCTGCCGCCGATGCCGGGACGGATGTAGAGGGCCATGCCGCCGGCGGCGATCAGTGGTCCGATGGTGAGTGGGAGCCGGGGGCCGTAGCGGGAGATGAGGCCGCCCGACCAGCGCGAGAGGAGGACCATCATCGCGATGAGCGGGAGGAGGGCTGCACCGGCCTGGGTGGCGGTGTAGTGCTGGATCTGGATGAGGTCGAGGGGGAAGAAGAAGAGCATGCCGCCGAGCGCGGAGTAGAGGAAGAGCGTGAGGAGGTTGGCTCCGGTGAAGTTGCGTGAGCGGAAGAGGGAGAGCCGGACCATGGGGTCGGGGCAGCGGGCTTCGACGTAGAGGAAGGCGGCGAGGGCGGCGGCGCCGAGCAGGCCGGTTACGATGGCTCGGGTGGCGCCTTTGGGGGCTTCGATGAGGGCGTAGGTGATGCCGCCGAGGCCTAGCGTGGCGAGGGTGGCGCCGGTCCAGTCAATGCGCTGGCTGGCGTTGTCGTGGCGGCTTTCGGGGAGGCGCCAGATGGTGATCGCGATGACCGCCATGGCTATGGGGAGGTTGAGGAAGAAGACCCAGCGCCAGGAGGCGTGCTCTACGAGCCAGCCGCCGAAGACCGGGCCGATGGCCGCGGTGAGCGTGGTGAAGCCGGACCAGGTGCCGATGGCTCGGCCGCGTGTTTCTTCGGGATAGGAGGCGGTGATGAGCGAAAGGCTGCCGGGGAGGAGGAGGGCTGCACCGATGCCCTGGACGCCGCGGGCAAGGATGAGGGTGTCGATGGTCCGGGCGATGCCGCACCAGGCGGAGGCGAGGGCGAAGAGGACGACGCCGGCGAGGAAGATTTTGCGGCGGCCGAAGAGGTCTCCGAGGGAGCCACCGACGAGCAGCAAGGAAGCCAGGAGGAGAGCGTAGGACTCGATGACCCACTGGACGTTGCTGACGGTGGCGTGGAGGGCGGTTTGCAGGGCTGGGAGTGCGACGTTGACGGCGGTGCCGTCGATGAAGGCCATGCTGGAGCCGAGGATGGAGGCGGCGAGCACCCACGGGCCGGCGAGGCGGTGCGGATTGTTGGACGTTGGCATTCGGCGGTTGGATGCGGAGAGGGGGGCCTGGGCTTCATGGTACGCGCGGGTGTGGGTTTGCATGAGCTCGGAGCGCAGAGATGTGGAGCCTAGAGGGAAGGGTGAGGGCTCGAGTGCTTGCCTGTTGGGTTGGAAGCTGCGAACATGTTTCCGATGCTCCGGACTGCAAGTTGATCCGAACGTGATCTCAGGAGAAATAAAGTGCCCAAGCGCCGGATTCTGCTCGTCGATGATGAAGTGACTGTTCTGCTTACGCTGAAAGCTGTGCTGGAGATCAGCGGCTATGACGTGGATACGGCTGCGTCGGCGCGCGAAGGCAAGTCGAAGATCAAGCTGCGCGAGTACCAGATGGTGATCACGGACATGCGGATGGAGTCGGATGCGTCGGGGCGCGAGGTGATCCAGGCGGCGAGGACTGCGCCGTATCATCCGGCGGTGGCGCTGCTGACGGCGTTTCCGCTGGCGGATGACGACTGGCAGGATACCGGCGCGGACAAGATGCTGGTAAAGCCGATGCAGACGCGGTCGCTGATCCAGTCGATTGAGAAGCTGATGGAGAAGCATGCGGCGAAACTGGCGCGGCTGGCCGGGGCGGCGGCAGCGAGTTCGGACGCGGCG
>CAZZYB010000062.1:0-10212 GCA_964658125.1 uncultured Acetobacteraceae bacterium
CGGCAAAGGCAAAGGCGAGGGGCAGGGGCAAAGGCGCGGCACGGCAGCTGCAAGGGGCGGCAGCGAACTAGGCAGGCTAAGGGGCGGAACGGTTGCGGGGGTTAGCTGGTCGTTTTGCGAGTGGCGGTGAGGGAATGGGCTGCGAGGCCGAGGGTTTTCAGGGTGCGGCGGGCTTCGGTGCGGTCGGTGGTGGGGATGGTCGTCATTACTTCGTCGAGGTCGCGGAGATGGCGGGCGTAGAGGCGCTTGATGAGGGCTGTGCCTTCGGGGGTTAGCTGGATGTGTTTGACGCGGCGGTCTTCTTTGCTGGGGGTGCGCTGGACGAAGTGGCGCGCTTCGAGGCGGTCTATGGCGGATGTCATGGAGGCGTTGGCCAGGAGCGCGGCTTCGCAGAGGGCGGACATGCTGAGGGGGCCTTTGTGGAGGAGGGCTTCCAGGATCATGAAGTCAGAGAGGCCGATGTCGAGGGAGGCGATGGATTGCTCTACGAAGGCGGCCATGGAGTGGTAGGCGCGCGCCAGGACGACCCAGAGGGCGGCGGAGGTGGTGTCGTCGGGCATGGTGTGGTCCTCTTCTCAATCGTGCGTCCGCTTGCAGTTTGGGAGGTGCGAGCGAAGAACCGGTTAAAAGCAGGTTCCTCGCTTTAGCTCGGAATGACAATTTCTTCTGGCGAAAAATTGTCTAAAGAAAGGCAACGGCTTCAACCTGCGAAGGCGGCTTCGAGGAGTTTGCGGGCCAGGGTTAGTTCTTCGCCGGAGATGGTGTGGGGGCGGTTGGGGTAGCGGCGGGTTTTGACTTCGGCGCCCATGCGTTGGAGTTCGGTGGCTGTGGCCTGGACGCGTTGCCAGGGGACGTGGGGGTCCGGGTCTCCGCTGAGCAGGAGGGCGGGAGTCCCGGTGAGGTTGCCGGTGTGGGTGAGGTCCGTGTCGGGTGGGCCGATGAGGCCGCCGGTGAAGGCGATCAGGCCGGCGTAGCGGGCGGGGTTGGAGGCTACGAACTCCGTGGAGAGGCAGGCGCCTTGCGAGAAGCCGGCGATGACGATGCGGTCGCGGGTGATGCCCTGGGATTCGAGGTCGGCGACGATGCTGGCGATTGTTGCGAGGGCGGAGGTGACGTAGGGTTCGTTCGACTCGCGGGGGGCCATGAAGGAGTTGGGATACCAGGTGCGGTTGGCGGCCTGGGGTGCCAGGTAGGCGAGGCCGGGGACGTGGAGCGGGGGCGCGAGGTTGAGGATGTCTTCGGCGGTGGCGCCGCGGCCGTGCAGGAGCACGACCGCGCCTTTCGCTTCGGCGATGGGAGTGCCGGCGTGGAGGACCGGCTGGTTGGCGTGGGGATTTGTGTTCACTGTTGTGCCACTTTCTGAGCCGTCAAGCTTTGGCTCATGGTGATGGGGGCGAGGCGGGCTTCGATTTGGGCGCGGCTCGATTCCAGCCAGTGCGGGATGTGGAGCGCTTCGCCGAGAGTTTCGATGGGCTCGTCGAGGAGGAAGCCTGGGGGGTCTGTGGCTAGCTCGTAGAGTACGCCGCCGGGTTCGCGGAAGTAGATCGAGTGGAAGTAGGTGCGGTCGAGGACCGGCGTGACGGAGAGATGCTTCTCGATTTCGGCGCGCCAGGCTAGCTGGGCCGCGTCGTCCGTGGCGCGGAAGGCGATGTGGTGGACAGTGCCTGCGCCGCCGCGGCCGTGGGCGGCGTTGGGGTCGGCGACTACGTCGATGTGGTTGCCGAGCGAGGCTCCGGCGGGGGAGGCGAAGCGGGTGCGGTTGGCTTCTTCTGCGACTTTGACGAAGCCGAGGACTTCGAGGGACTTCTGGGTGGGGGCCAGGGTGTGCTCGAGGAGAGTGACGCCGAAGAAGCCGCGGATGGAGTTCTCGGCGGGGACGTCGGCGTAGCGAGGGGCGTTGGCCGCGGGAGCGTCGGCGTGGGCTACCAGTTCGATCTTCATGCCGTCGGGGTCGGCCAGCGTGAGGACGTCTTCGTTGAAGCGGGTGCCAGTGTGCTCTACGAGGATGCCTTTGGCCTGCAGACGCTGCTCCCAGTAGGCGATGGAGCCGGTGGGGATGCTGAAGGCCGTGTGGGTGACTTCGCCTACACCGGCTTGGCCGCGGCGGGCGTTGGGCCAGGGGAAGAAGGTCATGATGGTGCCGGGGGTCCCGGAGTCGTCGCCGAAGTAGAAGTGGTAGGTGCCGGGGTCGTCGAAGTTGACGGTGCGCTTGACGAGGCGGAGGCCGAGGACTTCGGTGTAGAAGTCGAGGTTGGCCTGCGGGTCGGAGGCGATGGCGGTAACGTGGTGGAGGCCGACGATGGGTGTGGGCTGGGTCATGGAGAGCTCCTTCATGGTGCGCTTTCTAATGCTTCCATGCAATAAGATTCGATATCGAAGTAAAAGATTCAACGGCGCGATATTCGGGCGGTGCAAACCGGGGGAGGCTGGAAGACTCTAAGATATCTGTATGGCATATCCGGATAAATATCGCTATACGAAGGAGCACGAGTGGCTCCTGGTCGACGGGGATGTTGGGACCGTTGGGATTACGGACTACGCGCAGAGCTCGCTGGGCGATATTGTGTTCGTCGAGCTGCCGAAGGTGGGGCAGCGGATCGAGGCGGGGTCGACGTTTGGGTCGGTCGAGTCGGTGAAGGCGGTTAGCGATTTGTATGCGCCTGTGACCGGGACCGTTACCGAGGTGAATGAGGCGCTGAATGGCACGCCGGAGATCATCAACACGGATGCGAATGAGACGTGGCTGATCAAGGTGGATTTGCTGAATACCGATGACTGGAACAGCCTGATGTCGGCGGCGGATTACGAGAAGTTTGTTAGTGAAGAGACCGGGCACTAGGGTCTGCGGTTGAGAAGAAAACGCGAAGGCGCGGCGGACGCAAAGGTTCGCAACGGCGTTCTCGCAAATGGTGATGCGGTTGGCGTTGCCAGAAAGTAGCTGATGCGTTATTTACCGAAGTCCCCTGCTGACCGTACAGAGATGCTTGCCGCGATTGGCGTTGCGTCGATTGAAGAGTTGTTCGATACGATTCCTGAAGAGTTTCGTCTTACGCGTGACCTTTGCATTCCGCGGCAGCACTCGGAGTCTGAGGTGCTGGATCGCTTTCGGGCGTTTGCGGGAAACATTGCGAGCGGCGATGTAGCGGAGTTGGATCGGGCACCGGCGAAGAAGATGTTTGCTAGCTTTCTGGGGGCGGGGGCTTATCGGCATTATAGGCCGGTGATTATCGATTCGCTGGTGCAGCGTGGAGAATTCCTGACGAGCTATACGCCTTATCAGCCGGAGATTTCGCAGGGGACGCTGCAGGCGATGTTTGAGTTCCAGACGATGATCTGCGAACTGACGGGGATGGAGATTGCGAACGCGTCGATGTATGACGGGTCGACCGGTGCGGCGGAGGCGGTGCTGATGGCTGTGCGCGTGACCGGGCGCAATGCGGCGGTGGTGGCTCGGACGGTGCATCCGGAGTATCGCGAGGTGCTGCATACGGCTACGCAGCACCAGGGCATTCCGGCGACGGAAGTTGATTATGTTGCGGAGACGGGGCGGGTTGATCTGGCGGCTCTGGATGCGGCGATTACGGACGATACGGCTTGTGTGCTGGTGCAGTCGCCGAACTTCTTTGGGACGATTGAGGACGTAGCTGCGATTGCTGCGATCGCTCATGCGAAGGGTGCGCTGCTGATTGTGTCGATTGCGGAGGCGATTTCGCTGGGGATTGTGAAGGCCCCCGTCGAAGCAGACATCGTCTCGTTAGAAGCCCAGAGTTTTGGTGTGCCCGTGGGGTTCGGCGGGCCTTATTGCGGCGTGATTGCTTGTAAGGAGAAGTTCCTGCGGCAGATGCCGGGGCGGCTTGTTGGCGAGACTTTGGATAAGAATGGCAAGCGGGGGTGGGTGCTGACGCTGTCTACGCGTGAGCAGCATATTCGGCGGGAGAAGGCTACGTCGAATATTTGTACGAACCAGGCGCTGATGGCGATGATGACGACGATTTACCTGACGGTTTATGGAAAGCAGGGATTGAAGGAGTTGGCGGAGCAGAATCTGGCGAAGGCGGCTTATCTGCGGTCGGTGTTGCCGGGTGAAGTGAAGTTTGAGGGCGCGCCGAGGTTCCACGAGTTTGTGTTGACTACGACGGAGACGGCTTCGGTGGTGAATGAGCGGCTGCTGGGCCGGCAGATTATTGGGGGGCTGGCTTTGGGTAAGTGGTATCCGGAGTTGGGTGAGAATGCTACGTTGTGGTGCGCTACGGAGTTGACGACTAAGGTGCAGATGGATGCGGCGGCCGCCTGTTTGTAGCAAATGCAAACGCGGAGTTCGCTGAGGACGCTGAGTTTGCGCGGAGTTTTTGGGGCGGGGAAAGAGCGATGGATATTACGGGGATTGAAGGGCAGGAGTTGACGGCGGTGGAGTTTGTTGGCGACCATCTGCGGCTGCACTTCGATGGGCCCCGGTTCACTTTGTATGCGTGGCCGCATGTGTTGCTCGCGGATTTTAGTGTGGCGTTTGGAGAGCCGGAATATCGCAATGCGCTTTGTGCCCATATTGGGCAGATCGTTGAGAAGGCAGTGCTGGAGGATGAAGAGTCGCTGACGATCGAGTTGGAGAATGGGACTGTGCTCGGGTTGTCGATTCATGGTGAAGATGTGGATGGGCCGGTGGTTGGGAGCTTTTCTGAGAGTGGTAATGACGCGGATGAGGTGGAGTTTTAGCGTGGCCGGCGGAGAAGCGAACGTAAAGGCGCGAAGGACGCTAAGGTTCGCAACGGGATTTGTGGCGCGTAATGTTTTGTAGATCCGAGAAGAGGATGTAGATGGCAGACGAAAAGTTTATCGGCACACCGCGTAAGGTGACTACGCATGTTAATCAGAACGAAGATCTGATTTTTGAGAAGTCGTCGCCGGGGAAGAAGGGGTATCGGCTGGCGCAGCTGGATGTGCCTGCGGTGGATGCGGCGGCGCTGCTGGGTGGAGCTTTGCGGACGGATGATCTGGGGGCGATGCCGGAGCTGAGTGAGATTGAGATCATTCGGCACTTTACGCGGTTGTCGACCTGGAACTATGCGATTGACCTGGGGATGTATCCGCTGGGGTCTTGCACGATGAAGTACAACGCGCGGATCAATGAGGCGGTGGCGCGGCTGGAGGGGTTGGCCGAGGCGCATCCTTATCAGCCGGAGTCGCTGTCTCAGGGCGCGCTGGGGATTATGAAGCTGCTGTCGGAGTGCCTGATTGAGATTACGGGCATGGACACGATTACGCTGCAGCCCGCGGCGGGAGCGCATGGTGAGTTTACGGGGATTCTGCTGGCGAAGGCTTATCACGTGTCGCAGGGAAATGCGCGGAAGCGGGTGCTGATTCCGGACTCGGCGCATGGAACGAATCCGGCTACTGCGGCGATGTGTGGGTACCAGATTGCCAATTTGAAATCGAATGCGAATGGCATGGTCGACCTGGCGGAGTTGGAGAAGCTGGTTGATGAGGATGTTGCCGCGTTGATGCTGACGAACCCTTCGACGATTGGGGTGTTCGAGAGCGAGATTCATAAGATTGCGGACATTCTTCATGCGAAGGGCGCGTTGCTGTACATGGATGGCGCGAATATGAATGCGCTGGTTGGGAAGACTCGGCCGGGGGATTTTGGTGCGGATGTGATGCACCTGAATCTGCATAAGACCTTCTCGACGCCGCATGGTGGTGGGGGTCCGGGTTCGGGGCCTGTTGCTTGCAAGAAGATTCTGGAGCCGTTTCTGCCTACACCTGTGGTGAAGACGAATGCGGATGGGACGCTGGGGCTGGACTTCAATCGTCCGCAGAGCGTGGGGCGCGTGAAGATGTGGTACGGGAACTTTGGGATGTTTGTGCGGGCGCTGGCTTACATTCTCGCCAATGGTCCGGATGGGCTGCGGCAGACGACCGAGGATGCGGTGCTGAATGCAAACTATATTCGGGCGAAGCTGGAGGGGACGTTTGAGCTGCCGTACAAGACGCGGTCGCTGCATGAGGTGGTGTTCTCGGACAAGCTGCAGGCTAAGAATGGTGTGAAGACGGGCGACATGGGGAAGCGGCTGATCGATTACGGGTTTCATGCGTATACGGTTAGCTTTCCGCTGGTGGTGCAGGGCGCGATGATGATCGAGCCTACGGAGAGTGAGTCGAAGGAAGAGCTCGATCTGCTGGTGGATGCGCTCCAGCAGATTGCGCGGGAGGCGGCGGAGAATCCGGAGTTGGTGATGACGGCTCCGCATACTACTCGGCTGCAGAGGCTGGATGAGACTACGGCGGCTAGGAAGCCGGTGCTGCGGTGGAAGGGGCCGGTGGCGGGGACGGAGTTGACGCCGGATAGTGCGGCTAAGGAGTGGTAGCTTGGCTGGATGGAAACTGACAAGCTGAATGAGTTGGGGAAGCTGGCTCTGGACTGCGCGTTTCGCGTTCATACCGCCCTTGGGCCCGGCCTGCTTGAAAGCAGCTACAAGGCATGCATGGCGTATGAACTGGCTAAGGCAGGAACGTCGGTTCAGCAAGAATTGCCAGTGCCGTTGGTTTATGACGGGGTGAAGATTTCAGATGTCGGGTATCGGCTGGACATACTCGTCGATGGCGAGTTGATCATTGAGACGAAGTCGGTTGAGGCGATCTCACCGGTGCATAGGGCTCAACTTTTGTCTTATTTGCGGCTCTCGTCGCGGCGATTGGGGTACGTGCTGAATTTTAACGTTGTTTCGATGCGCGATGGGATTGCGCGAGTCGTCAACCGGCTGTAAATGCAAACGCGGAGTTCGCGGAGGACGCTAAGTTAGCGCGGAGTTTAAACTTTGCGATCACTTGGCGTACGTGGCGAACTCTGCGTTTGCATTTGCGGGGCTTATTTGGCTTCGACTTTGATGTATTCGTCCCAGTCGGCCCAGCGGATGTGGAGTTCGGCGGATTTGCCGTGGATGTTTTCGAAGGTGATGCTCATAGTTTCCTGGGGTGGTGAGACTCGTTTGGACTGGAGGGGGGTGCGGCCCAGGTCCATGTCTTCTTTGTAGACTGTGCCCCATTGGCCGGTTTGTTTGTTGATGATGAGTTGCCATGGGGTGCCGGGGGCTTTGGGCAGGGTGTAAAGGGTGTAGGTGCCGGCGGGTAGGTCGAGGGTGCCGATTTTGAGGTCGGCGGCGGTGATGAGGGTGGTGGCGGCGTTGGCCCCGGTGCGCCAGACTTTGTCGTAGGGGTCGTGCTCGCCGACCATTTTGCGGCCACGGAGCGAGGGGGCGCTGTAGTTGATGGTGACGGCTTTGCCGTCGAGGGTTGCGGTTGCAGTAGCGGCGGGCGAGGGCGCGGGTTTGGCCGCGGGAGTGGAGGCCATCTGGGAGGGCAGGGTACAGGTTAGTGCCAGGAGAGCGGGGGCGAGAAGGGTGGCGCGGGGGAATGTATTCATGCGTGCTATGCTACGCCTCCGCGGAGTGGCGCGCCGTGCGGCTATGCTAGGCTTAAGGTGCGCGCCCGTAGCTCAGCTGGATAGAGCGGCAGCCTCCGAAGCTGTAGGTCAGAAGTTCGAATCTTCTCGGGCGCACCATTTTAAGAACAGGAAATAGGAAGTAGGGAATAGGAACAGCCGATCACTAGGTTGTTCCTTTTTTATTTCCAGGCGTCTACGGTGACTGTCCGGCCGTTGGTTTGGTTGAGGCGCTGGAGGAGTAGGTCGGTGGCGCGGACGGTTTGAGAGCGGTCGGCGCCCATGGATTGGTCGAAGCCGTCGTGGAGGAGGATGTTGGAGCCTCGGCCCTTGTGCTGGGCGCGGGCGATGCCTCGGTCTAGGTGGGTTACGATTTGCTGGGCGGGGATGGGTTGCCAGTCCATGCCCATGGCGTTCCATTGGACTGTTGTGAGTCCTAGCTCGGCGGCCTGGCGGAGGACGTAGGGGCGGCGGGCTCCGTGGGGTGGGCGGAAGTAGCGGACCGGGGCGCCTAGAGCGTCCTCAAGGGCTTGGTTGCAGGCGCGGAGTTCTTCGCGGATGCGGGCAGCGGTCTGCCAGGCCAGCCAGGGGTGGGTGTCGGTGTGGTTGCCGATGAGGTGTCCGGCGGCCTGGACCTGGCGGGCGATGTCGGGGCGCTGGCGGACGAAGCGGCCGATCATGAAGAAGGTGGCGCGGGCGTTGTGGCGGGCGAGGAGGTCGAGTAGCGGTTCGGTGGAGCGATCGTTGGGGCCGTCGTCGTAGGTGAGGGCGAATTCGTTGGGGTTGTTGCCGGCGATGAGGGTTCGGCCAAATAGTTGAGAGCCGGGCCGCAGAGCACCGTTAACGAGGGTGACGGCTGTTGCGGTTACGGCAATGGCAGTGGCTCCGGCGGCGAGTTCAATGAGCGGCATAGGATTTTCTGCAATGATGGGAGCTAAGTGCAATGAGCAACATCCCTTCCTATTGAACCATCGTATGGAAAGACCCGTTGGAGAGAGGCCGTCTATCAGAGTGCCAGACCAGGTTAATTTGCCCGGCAGTGAAGCTCGCGTTATTTGCGCGATGATTGCGCTGTGCTTGTTTGGAGTGACGGGGGTGAGGGCGCAGGCTACGCCCCCGGGAACGACAACGGCTCCTATAGTCGACAGCGCTCCTGCAGGACCTGTGGGGCCTGCTCCGGCGGCTCCGGTAAGCGATGCTGCGGCGGAGGCCAGCCCGACTTCAGGGATTCCGAAGGCTGTCTATATTCCGGCGCATGCTGAATTGGTGGTGCGATTGCACCAGCCGGTGGACTCCGGGCATGTGCGTAATGGAGACATGCTGGAGGCGACGCTGGCTGCGCCGGTGAAGGCTTCCAATGGGCGGGTGCTGCCGGCGGGAACCCGCGTTGGGGTGACGGTGTTGGCGGTGGCGGCCGCGGGAAAATTCCAAAGCCAGGGCGAGATGACCCTACAGGTGACCCAGGTCGGCCCTGTCGGCGTGCTGACGGACGCGCAGACGTTCTTCGGGCAGGAAGGGCACAAGGACTTGCCGGACAGCGCGCCTGCGAAGGGGACCGAGGCGGCGCTCGATGGGGCGACGACGCTGCGGTTTCATGTGCCTGCGGTGCCAAAGGCGTAGCAGGGAAGAGGAAAACGCGAAGGCGCGAAGGACGCGAAGGTACGCTACGGGTTTGGTGGCCAGGCCTACTTTTTCTTTATGAGTGCCAGGACTTCTTCGGCGTGGCCTTCGGGTTTTACCTTGTTGAAGATGTGGATGAGGCGCTGGTCGGGCCCTATGACGTAGGTGGTGCGCTCGACTCCAGAGACCAGCTTGCCGTACATCGTTTTGGGCTTGACGAGGTCGAAGCGCTTTACGATTTCCTGGTCGGCGTCGGCTAGCAGAGTGTAGGGCAGGTTGAATTTGTCTTTGAATCTCTTCTGCGCTTTGGGGGTGTCGCGGGAGATGCCGAGGATGACTACGCCCTGATTTTGGAGCTCGGAGAATTTGGGGAAGTTGTCGCGGAACTCGCAGGCTTCGATGGTGCAGCCGGGGGTGTCGGCTTTGGGGTAGAAGAAGAGCACGACGGTCTTGCCGTGGAAGCTGGAGAGTGTGACGGGATTGCCGTCCTGGTCGGGGAGGGTGAAGTCTTCTACTTTGTCGCCGGGTTGCATGGGGTCTCCTGGATTCATAGTAGCGCGGCGAGTCTGCGCGATGTTTCGAGAAAACAACCTCTGCTGATTGGGGCGCAACAAAACTAACAGCGTTCGATGCCGGGTGGTCAGTGCCGCGGCGAGCTGAGAGTTTCTCTCGCAAGAACGATCCACGAGAGTTTTCATCATGACAACGGCGTCCGGTTCAACCGGCTATGGAGGTTTGTGTGCCGAAGGACAAGGGTATTTCGCGGCGGGAGTTGGTAGGTGGTTTGGGTCTTGGGCTGGTGGGAGCGGTGCCGGCGATGGCGCAGGGCGGGTCGACGGCGACAGCGGCGCCGATGGTCGATCCGCAGTCGAAGTATCCGAAGCCGCCGTTTGAACCGCAACGGCAACCGTGGCCGGGTTTGGCCAGCAAGATGAATCCGAAGCCCGATCACGGGGAGACGAGCTATAAGGGTTCGGGCAGGTTGGCGGGACGGAAGGCGCTGATCACGGGTGGAGACTCGGGTATGGGTCGGGCGGCGGCGATTGCTTATGCCCGCGAGGGAGCGGATGTGGCGATTAGCTACTATCCGAGCGAGGAGCCGGATGCCAAGGAAGTGGTGGACCGGAACACGAAGAAGAGCATCACCAAGGAGG
>CAZZYB010000062.1:10222-12125 GCA_964658125.1 uncultured Acetobacteraceae bacterium
GATTCGCGCGGAAGGGCGGAAGTGCATCCCGATCCCGGGCGATCTGCGGCAGGAAGCTTATTGCAAGAAGCTGGTGGAGACGGCTGTGCGCGAGCTTGGCGGGCTGGATATCGTTGTCAGCAATGCAGGGCGGCAGCAGCAGAAGGACTCGATCCTCGACCTGACGACCGAGGATTTCGACTCGACCATGAAGACAAATATTTATGCGCCGTTCTGGATCATCAAGGCGGCGGTGCCGCATCTGCAGCCGGGGTCGGCGATTATTGGAACGACGTCGGAGCAGGCTTATGATCCTTCGCCTGATCTGTACGACTATGCGCAGACCAAGGCGGCGACGATGAATTATGTGAAGTCTCTCAGCAAGCAGTTGGCTAAGAAGGGCATTCGCGTGAACGGAGTGGCGCCGGGGCCGATCTGGACTCCGCTACAGATCTCGGGCGGGGCTACGGAGGAAAAGTATACGAAGTTTGGCAGCACGGCACCGATGGGACGGCCGGGGCAGCCGGTTGAACTGGCTTCGATTTATGTCCAGCTGGCGGCGAACGATGCGAGCTTTACGACCGGGAACGTCTATGGGGCGGGCGGTGGGCAGGGGCAGCCGTAAGCAGAGCGAAGGGGATAGAGCGAAAAGGCCGCTGCGGAGTTCGTGGCGGCCTTTTTGCGTTGCCCGGACTGATAACCGGGTCGGGATGACGGGTGCTCGTGGGTAGAATCGGCTTACGATTGCCATGAAGAGGATGCTGCCAGTTGCGCTTGCTGTGGGAACGCTGGCGGTTTACTGTGCGGCGATTGTGGTGGGCGCGGGGATGCGGCGGTGGGGGCCGTTCTGGCCGGACCGTTCGGTGCGGACTGAGTGGAGGATGGAGAGGACGGATACCCTCGGTGAGGAGCGGCGCGACCTGGTGGAGTATGGAAGGCGGCTGTTCGATGAGACTCCCGTGTATGCGGCTGCGCACGTGAAGAGCCGTATCGCGTGTGCTAACTGCCACATGGAGGGCGGGATTGCGGCCTATGCCGCGCCGGTGGTGGGTGCGGCGCAGGCGTATCCGCAATACAGCAAGAGAGCGGGGCGGTCGATCACGCTCGAAGACCGCGTCGAGGAGTGTATGACGCGGAGCGAGAACGGTGTGCCGCTGGATGCGGATGGTCGCGAGATGAAGGCGCTGGTGGCATATATCGATTGGCTATCGGAGCCTCATGCGGGGCAGAGGAAATTTGTGGGGCGAGGGTTGGAGAAGCTGCCGGTGATGGTTCCGGATGTGAGGAACGGGGCCCGGGTATATGCGGCGCAGTGTGCGGGGTGTCATGGAGAGAATGGCGAGGGGCGGCGGCCGCAGTTTCCGCCGCTATGGGGTGAGCGCGCGTTCAACGATGGTGCGGGGATGCATGGCGTCGATAAGATGGCGGCGTTTGTGCATGCGAACATGCCGCATAATCGGAAGGGTATTCTGACGCCGCAAGAGGCGTATGACGTGGCGGGCTTTTTGCATGCGCAGCCGCGGCCAGCGTTCGATCGGGCAAATGAGCGGTTCTAAAAGGAGCGATATGAAGCGACGGAGTCTGCTGGTTCTGGTGGCGTGTTTGATGGTGGGTCTGGGTTCACAGGCGTTCGCGCAGACGAAGGTTCATCGCGTGGTGTTTGCGGTGACTTCGGGTGATGAGGCGGACTGGCAGATGACGGTGGGGAACATTCGAAATTTGATGGAGGGGCTCGCGCCGGAGACGGTGGAGGTGGAGGTGGTGAGCTACTCACAGGGCCTCAACATGGTGAAGGCGGGGTCTACCGTTGCTGCGGATATTGCCGCACTGCAGGGCAAGGGCGTGAAGTTTGTGGCTTGTATGAACTCGATGCGGAAGCAACATGTGGACGCGAAGGATTTGCTGGCCGGGGTGACGCCGGTGC
>CAZZYB010000062.1:12135-12691 GCA_964658125.1 uncultured Acetobacteraceae bacterium
CGGTGCCTTCGGGGATTGTGGAGGTAGTGAAGAAACAAGAGGCTGGGTGGAGTTATATCAAGGCTGGAAAGTGAAAGACAGGGGATAGAGGCCAGAGGATAGAGGATAGAGAAAAGCAAATGCAAAGGCACTTACCCGTTGGGTCAGTGCCTTTGTATTTGAAGCGATGATTGGGGAGTTAGGCGAAGGTATGGACGGCTGCTTCGTCGTTGACGATTTCCTGGTCGGAAATGGCGACTGACGCGGAGGCTGGGAAGTAGGCGTTGGCGAAGTACTGGCCGAGCATGCGGTGGGTGTTGAAGAAGGTGCCGTTCATTGCGATACAGTGGCGCTGCATCTGCGCCCACGCGGATTTGTCGGCGTAGAGGGGGGCGATGGAGTTTTCCAGCTTGTCGTAGAGGCTGGCGGCTTCGTGGACTTCGTGGTCGAGGTCTTCGATGGCCCAGCCGGTGATGTTTTCGGCGCAGCCTTCAATCCACCAGCCGTCGAGGATGCTGAGCGAGGGAACGCCGTTCAAGGCGGCCTTCATGCCGCTGGTGCCGGAGGCTTCGTAGGG
>CAZZYB010000063.1:0-12531 GCA_964658125.1 uncultured Acetobacteraceae bacterium
TTGAAGATTGACGTTCCGAAGCCGGCGCCTACAAGCGCCGGCTTCGATGTTTAAAGTGGCGTGTAGTAGCGACGGGCTTCGTCCGCGCAGGCGAGGCACAGGCGCTCGCCGACGCGAATTTCGAAGCGGTCGAAGTTGACGCCTTCGCCGCAGTGGTCGCAGGTGAGGCGCTGGCCTTTGTAGCCGGGAAACTCGCTGGGTGGGAGCGGAACCTGGACCCATTGCTCGCTGAAAAGTTCGTCGTCGGGGAGTTCGCGGTAGGCACGCATTTGCTGCTCGTTTTTCGGTAGCTCGGGGTGGAGTTCGGCGGCTCGGCCTTTGGAGCTTTCGAGCGCGACGATGCGTAGGCCTTTATACGCGTCGTCGCCGAGCGGAGCGGCGAGGTCGACGAAGGTGGCGGCCATCTTGCCCCAGTCGCGCAGTTTGAGCGCGCGCTTGCCGACTCTGCATCCGGTCACGACTCCTATGGCATCGGTTGCGCAGCGGTCGATTTCTACGAAGGTGACGAGGCGCTTGCGGTCGGGGCTGGAGCGGCTGCGCGGGTCCGCGATGTTGAGGCGCGAGAGCGCGAGCATGGCCATGCGGACGCCCAGAACCTGTCCGGCACAGAGGTGGCCGTGGGCGATTTCGGCATCGTGGAGGAGGTCGTCGAGTTGCGCGGTGTCGGGCATATCTCGATGCTACGCTTTGCATTCTGCCGCGGTTCGCCTCATGCTAATCGGATGGCTAACGAGCGGCAATGGTGGCAGGACGGCGTTATTTATCAGGTGTATCCACGTAGCTTTCAGGATACGAACGGCGATGGTGTGGGAGACCTTCCGGGCATCACCGCGCGGCTCGATTACCTTGTAGCGCTGGGCGTGAATGCGGTCTGGATCTCTCCGTTCTATCCGTCGCCGATGGCGGACTTTGGGTATGACGTGGCCGACTATACCGGCGTGGATCCGCTGTTTGGAACGATTACGGATTTCGATGGGCTGATTGCGGAGACGCATAAACGCGGGCTGAAGTTGATCCTGGATTTTGTGCCGAACCACAGCTCGGATCAGCATCCGTGGTTTCTGGAATCGCGGTCGTCGCTTGAAAATCCGAAGCGCGACTGGTATCTGTGGCGCGATCCTTCGCCTCCGGGCGACGATTGGAAGCCAGCGCGGGAGCGGTTGCCGAATAACTGGATGTCACACTTCGGCGGTCCTGCATGGACGTTCGATGAGAGCACGGGGCAGTTCTATCTGCACTCGTTTTTAAAGGAGCAGCCGGACCTGAACTGGCGCAATCCCGAGGTGCGCGAGGCGATCTATGCGGCGATGCGGTTCTGGCTGGATCGTGGTGTCGACGGCTTCCGAATGGACGTGCTTTGGCTGCTGGTGAAGGATGCGGACTTCCGCGACAACCCGCGCAATCCGGAGTGGCGCGAGGGGTGGCAGAGCTTCGCGAGCGTGCTGCCCAAACATACGGCCGATCAGCCGGAGACGCACGAAATTGTGCGAGAGATGCGCGCGCTGCTCGAGACGTACGCCGACCGCGGCAGCCGCGTACTCATTGGCGAAATCTATCTTCCGTTGCCGGAGCTGGTGCGGTACTACGGCGCGGAAGAGAACCATGGGACGCCGCATTTGAGTGGGGCGAATCTGCCGTTCAACTTTCACCTCATCCTGACGCAGTGGGAGGCTGACGCTATCGCCAACATCGTGCGCGAATACGAGCGGCTGCTGCCCACCGGCGCATGGCCGAACTATGTCCTGGGGAACCACGATCAGCCGCGGCTGGCGACCCGTGTCGGGCTATCGCAGGCGCGCGTCGCGGCGATGTTGCTGCTGACCCTGCGAGGGACGCCGACGCTTTATTACGGCGATGAGTTGGCGATGACCGATGTTCCGATTGCGCCTGAGCAGGTGCAGGACCCCGCGGAGAAGAATGAGCCCGGCAAAGGGCGGGGGCGCGATCCGGAGCGGTCGCCGATGCTCTGGGACGCGTCGCCGAACGCGGGCTTTACGGTGTCGGAGGCGACGCCGTGGCTGCCGTTGCTGGCTGATCGTGCGAGTGTGAATGTGGCGGCGCAGGGCGTGGATCATCGGTCGATGCTGTCGCTGTATCGCGTGCTGTTGTCGCTGCGGCGAGAGTTTGAGGCACTGCATGCAGGCGAGATCAGCGATGTGCGGTCGCAGGATGGTGTGCTGAGTTATATCCGGTCGCATGAGGACGAACGGTTTCAAATTCACTTGAATCTGACCGCCGAGCATCGTCAGGTGCCGAGCGAGACGGGGCATATTTTGTTTACGACGGTGATGGATGGAGCGGGGTCGGAGGTCGAGGGTTCGATGGTGCTGGAGGGAGGCGAGGGCGCAATCCTGATGCTGGGCGGCGTGGAAGTCAAGAGTTGAAACGGGTTCCGCCAGGTTGAGATTTTTATTCAGAACTTATTTCACTATAGAACTTCCGGGCTGGTATTCTCGTGAGCCATGAGCACACTTGACCGTCGCCATCTACTCAAACTTTCGCCCTTTGCCGCGGCTGCTGCCGCTACTACCATCGGCCGCGTTGCTTTTGCCGAGACACCTGCGCCAACTATGGTGGAAGCGAGCTTCAATGTTCGCAACTATGGGGCGACGGGAGATGGGAAGACCATCGATTCGCCCGCGATCAACAAGGCGATTGACGCTGTGGCGGCCGCGGGTGGCGGGCTGCTGGTGTTTCCAGCGGGGACGTATGTCTGCTTTACGATTCGGCTGAAGTCGAACGTGGATTTGTACCTCTCGCGCGGCTGTACGATCCTGGCTGCGGACTCGCCTAAACCGGGCGAGACGACGGGCTACAACGGCGGTACGTACGATCCGGCCGAGCCGAAGACGGAGTGGGATCCTTATCAGGACTATGGGCACAACCATTGGAACAACTCGTTGTTCGTGGGGGTGGGGATCAGTAATTTCTCGATCCAGGGCACAGGGCTGATTCACGGCAAGGGGTTGTCGTTCGGCGCGGGAAGAATGGCGCGCGGAAATTACCCGATCTATGTGGCGGAGCAGGCGGGCGTGGGCAACAAGGCGATTGCGCTGAAGAACTGCTTCAACGTGACGCTGCGGGATTTCTCAATATTGAAGGGCGGCCACTTCGCGCTGCTGGCTACAGGTGTCGACACTTTGACGCTGGATAATCTGCTGATTGACACAGACCGCGATGGGTTCGATATCGATTGCTGCAGGAATGTGCGGGTGTCGAACTGCACGGTGAACGCGCCGTGGGACGATGCGATTTGTCCGAAGTCGAGCTATGCGCTGGGCTACGCGCGGCCTACTGAAAACGTGACGATTGCGAACTGCTTTGTGACGGGTACGTATGAGCTTGGGAGCGTGCTGTCGGGCGCATGGAAGAAGTTTGCTGAGACCGATCGCGTGTCGCGCAACGGCCGGATCAAGTGCGGGACGGAGTCGAATGGCGGGTTTCGCAACATCAGTATTTCGAACTGCGTGATTGAGGGGTCGAAGGGGATTTCGCTGGAGTCTTCGGACGGCGCGTTCATTGAAGATATTGCGATTTCGAACATCACCATGCGCGACACGGTGGACGCTCCGCTGTTTCTGCGACTGAACATTCGCAACCGCAATCCGAAGGAGACGCTGCGGCCCGGGACGCTGCGGCGGGTGGTGATTTCGAACGTCGTGTCGCATAACTCGGCGGCGTCGACGGCGTCGCTGTTCTCCGGCGTGCCGTCGAACTCCATCCAGGACGTCAAACTGTCGAACTGCTACTTCGAGCACCGCGGTATGCCGGCGCAGGTGTTTGAAGGACGGCCACCGGTGGCGAAGCCCTTCCCGGATTGGCGCACGCTACAGGTGCCCGAGATCGAGGATGCTTATCCGGAGATTCTGCGGTTTGGGCCGACGCCTTGCCACAGCTTTTTTATTCGCCACCTGAAGAACCTGGAGATGTCGCACGTGGAGGTTGAGCCGCAGGTGCCGGATGCTCGGCCGGCGTTCTGGCTGGAGGATGTGCATCGCGCCGATTTCCTGGGGATTACAGCTCCCACGCAGCCGAATTTTGCGCTGCGGAATGTGAGCGACCTGCGGATTTTCTGGTCGCGCGCGGCGAAGGATACGACACGGGCGCAGGTCGCGAGCGAGACGATTTAGAGCGGCGGCAAAACGCAGATTCCCTTCGGGAATGACAAACGAAAAGCACTACACTCTTCAAGAGGCTGTCGCACGCGATGGAAGAGTTTCGAGTTTCTCGGGGTGGAAGCGAGTTCGGACCCTATACCGAAGCGCAGCTGCGCGAATATCTGGCTAGTGGCAACATCGTTGAGAGCGATCTTGTGCGTAGCGCGGAGATGAAGAAGTGGCTGCCGCTGAAGCGCGTCCTGCCGCGCCTGGACAAGGCTCGGGAGGACGCGGCGCTGCAACTGGCGCGCATGGCGGCACTCCGCAACGATCTGCCCTCGCCGCCTGATATTCCATGGGGAATTGCTCTCGCGCTCGAGATTTTCACCGAGTTTTCGTTCTTCGTTGCGTGGGATATTGTGCAGGCGGTCTGGCTGTATCGCGTGCAGAAAAGCAGTCGTGCGCTTTGGTACTACGGTGCGGCCGTCGCGCTGTTATTGGCAAACCTGCCAACGATCTATTCGGGTATGACCCATTTCAAATTGCTGGGGCTGGTGGGCTCGACGCGCTCCACCGCGCTGATTTTAGCGGCCGTCGCAGTGCGAATTGCGGGACACTTTTCTATGCGGAAGTCGCTGTTGGAGCACTTCAATGTTGTGGAGCCGGTGGGCCTGAGGCTGCGGTGGTTCTGGACGCTCGTTTTTGGCGGGCTATATTTCCAGTACCACTTCAACCGCGTCAACGAGATCAAACGGGCGCGAGCTGCGCTGGCGTTGAAAGCTTGACGCCTGGCGGAGAATGCTTACCGCTGCAGCCAGTCGTGAATACGCGAACGGTAGCTTCGGCTCATGGCGATCTTCTGCCCATTGACCAGCATCACCGCGAACTCGCCGTCTTTCTCCGTACGCACTTCCTTCACGTATTGCAGGTTCACAATCGATGAGCGATGCACACGCAGGAACATCTGCGGGTCGAGCTTTTCTTCCAGATGCGTCATCGTTTCGCGCAGCAGGTGCGTCTCTGACTCGGTGCAGATGCGCACGTAGTTCTCTTCCGCGCCAATCCAGCGAATGTCCGAGAGCGGCAGAAACAATATCCGTCCGCGCGATTTGAACACAATGCGTTTGCTGTACTGCTTGCCGCGGGGAGGCCCGTCGCCATTGGCCGATTGCCCCTGCGGCGGCGCTTCGATCTGTTCGCGCGCACGTTCCACGGCAGACTTCAGCCGCTCCGCCGTAAAGGGTTTCAGCAAATAGTCGACAGCATGAATCTCAAACGCGCGGATTGCATAGCGATCGTACGCCGTCGTGAAGATGATGCGGGGTACCGGGATGTTCGCTTCATGCAGCGCGCCGATGATGTCGAAGCCGTCCATTCCCGGCATGCGAATATCCAGAAACAACAGCTCCGGTTGAGTCAGCCGCACCAGGTCGATCGTCTCTGCGGCAGTAGAACTCTCGCCCACAATCTCGAACTCGGGCTCATTGCGCAGCAGTTGCCGAAGCTTCTGCCGTGCCAGGACTTCATCATCCGTTATCACAGCGTGGATCATCGTCACGCACCATATCCTGTATGAATTTCGTTTGGACTCTCGGAAAGTTGCAAGGGAAGTTCGACGGTCACATTAACTCTGTTGGCACACACTTCACTCAGCGAAAACCGCTGATCGTCTCCGTAGTGCAATCGAAGACGGTTCTTCACATTCGTAAGGCCGACGCCGTGGCCTTCCGAGCCATGACGCGACGGAGGATTCAGCCCCACACCTGTATTCGTAACGCTCAGCTTCAGGTGCCCATTTTGACGGCGCAGATCGATCTCGAGAACGCCATCCCGATCCAGCCGCGATAGCCCATGCATATAGGCGTTTTCAATAATCGGCTGCAACAACATCGCCGGCACCAGGGCATCGTGCAGCGTCGGTTCAACAACCACGTTCTGCCGCACGCGGCCGGCAAATCGGCGGTCTTGTAGTGCCAGATACACTTCGACAAACTCCATCTCGTCGCTCAGCGGGATCAGTTGAGCTTCCCCGCGTTCGAGGGTGATACGCAGAAGGCTGCTCAGTTGTTCCAGCATCGCGTCGGCGGCGCCTACGTCGATGCGCATGAGGCTCGAAATACTGTTCATCGTGTTGAAAAGAAAATGCGGATTCAGCTGCATGCGCAGCGCCTGGATCTGCGCATGCGCGAGTTGCACCGCGAGTTGCGCCGCAGCGTCTTCCTTCTCGCGAAACTTCCGATAGTAGCCAATGCCTCTGAACAGCAGCACGGCTCCCCAGAAGATCAACATGCTGTCCATCATCTCGGCGTCGAGGTGAAAGAGCAGCCGGTTCAGGTACGTCATCTGCGGATGACTCATGGGAAGCCGCGGAAAGACTGCAACCCAGATCATCTCTTCGCAAACGCTGAAGACGATGCCCAGGGGAATCATCCGCGTCAGTACCCAAACCAGTTTGCGATGTTGAATCTGCGGCCCCAGCCAAAGCCATAGGAGCCAGCACAATACGCCCCAGATGAAGTACTGAGCTCCCCACGCCTTGGCCAGCAAAGCGAAACTGAACTGGCGGTCCCACTGCCGCATGGTGATCCATTCCTGCAGCGCAAAAAGCACGCCCAGCAGCGTGATCCCGCCGATGAAGATGGCAGGATGCATGAACAGCGGCTGCGACCGCGCTCGTATCGTTTCAACCAGCTTCAGCTCAAAACCCTCAACTCTCTTTCGTTCTCCGGCGAAGTACAGGGGTACGTTGCGCGGGGCCACCGAGTTCAATGGATTCGGCATAAAAATGGACGCAGCTTTAATGGGCTCGGTCTTGCGACTGCGGGTATAGACGCACGGCATCGCCGGATGTCGTTCTCGGGCGGGAAGATGAACGAGGAAAACCGCTGTCTGGACGGCTCTCCGGCACAGGGCTTGTCCCGGAAATTAGGCGACCTCTCCCCGAATAGCTCCACTCGCCACCACTCAACCGCCGTTGGTCACAAATGCAACATCCTGGCGCCCAGCCACGATGGCTTTTATTTCCGCGACTGTCCTGTCCAACTCTTCGTCGAGCGAATAAAAATGCGGAGCGATACGAACTCCGGCACCTGGCCTGTAGTCCACCAGCACCTCGCGCCGGATCAGCTCCGCTGTTACCTCTCGACCTTTTGGAATATCAAGGATGACGACACCACCGCGCCTCTGCGCATCGCGCTGCGTGCGTACGGCGAAGCCCGCTTCATCGGCCAGGTCGATCAGCCGCTGCGTCTGTCGCAGACTCTTCGCGCGGATCGCCTCAACGCCAATCTCTCGGACGATCTCGTATCCTGTGCGGGCGGAGTACATGGCCGGCACGTTCGGTGTGCCGTTTAAAAAACGATGCATGTCGTCGGCAAATTCAATCGGCCCACCCTCAAACTCAAACGGCTGCGCATGCGCCGCCCACCCCGTCGCGGCAGGCCGCAGCGTCTCCATCAGGTCAGGCCGGACGTAGAGATAACCCGCCCCCGGCCCGCCGCATAGCCACTTCACCGAGCCTCCCGTCGCGAAGTCCACGCCCAGCGCCGTCACATCCACCGGCACAATTCCCGCGGATTGATAGAGGTCGGCGATCACCATCGCTCCAACCTCATGCGCTCGCTGAGTAATGGCCGCGAGGTCCTGCACAAACGAGCTGCGAAACGCCACATGCGAAACCGAAACCAGCTGCGTCTCCTCGTCGATCGCGGCCAGCATGTCTTCGAGCGGCAGCGTCATTCCATCCGCCGAAACCACGGAATGAATCCGCGCACCCTGCCGCTCCAGCCCGTAATGGATGTAATCGTTCGAAGGAAAGTTCAGGCCATCCGTCACGAGCTTGTTGCGCTTGCCGTTCCAGTCAAAACACGACCCCACAATCGTTTGGCAGATTGAAACATTCTGGTGCATCACGACCTGGCCGTGCGGCGCTCCGATGATGTCGGCGATCAGGTCGCCAAGCGTCACCGGCATATTCCACCAGCCCTCTTCCCAGGCGCGAATGCCACGCGTCGCCCACGTTTCTGTGAACTCCGCGACCGCGGCCGCAGCTCCCCGGGGCATGGCGCCCAACGAGTGGCTCACCATGTACGTTGTGTGCTCAAGGATCGGAAACTCTTTCCGCCACGCGAGCAGTGGATCAGTTTGTGAGTCGCTCATAAGACAGTTTGCTCCACTGGGATTTCAGCCGGAACGCGTCGTGCGCGCAGAAAATATACCGTCGTCAGTAGGAGAAGGAACGGCACACCGCAAAGGACCGTCATCGTGAATCCCGGCGTAAACAGCGTCGTTACGAGCATGGCGAGCATCAGCCCCGCTCCGGCCAGCGTCGTATACGGAAAGCCCCACATCCTGAACGCCAGCGTCGAAGCCTGATGCCGGCGTCGAAAGTACAGATGCGTAACGAAGATCATGAGCCACGTGAACATGGCTCCAAAGATCGCAACGGACATCATCAGCAGGAAGGCGCGGTCCGGATACAGCGCATTCAAAACCGCCGCCAGCGCAATCCCAATCGTGGACACGCCCAGTGCCGCCGCCGGCACGCCCTGTGCGCTCAGGACGCCAAGCCGCTTCGGTGCGTAGCCTGCGCGCGAAAGAGAAAACATCATTCGCGCCGTGATGTATAGCTGCGAGTTCATTGCCGAGAGCGCCGCAATCAGCAGCACAAAGTTCACCACACCCGCCGCTGCAGGGATGTGCATCCTCTGCATCACCGTCACAAACGGCCCTTGCGCCGCTCGCGGAGCGTCCCACGGAACGATCGCGAGAATGAGCGCGAGCGTCAGCAAATAAAACAGCACCAGCCGCGCAAACGTCGCATGAAACGCCCTGGTGATCGCCTGCTTCGGATCTCGCGCTTCACCTGCTGCCACCGCGATCATCTCAATGCTGAAGTAGCTGAACAGCGAAACAATGATCGCCGACCACATGCCGCCAAAACCTTTCGGAAAAAATCCGCCGTGGCTCGTATAGTTCGCAAAGCCCACACCTGAATTGCGCGCCGACGAAAACACCATCCATGCGCCCATCAGCAGGAAGGCAATGATCGCGCACACCTTCAGCGCCGACAAACAAAATTCAATCGCCCCAAACAGCCGCACGTGCCGTGCATTGATCGCAATCAGCGCCAATGAAAATCCGCCAATCCATACCCAGCCCGGAACACCGGGATACCAGAAGCGCATGTATAGCGCGATGGCTGTCACCTCCGTGCCGACGGCAAGCACGATGCATCCCCAATAGGCATATCGCACCAGGAAGCCGGCCAGCGGATGGATGTAGAACTCGGCCCAAGCGCCGAACGAGCCCGAAGTAGGATGCGCGACGGTCATCTCGGCAAGGCACCCCATCAGCAGGAACGTAATCACCGCGCCGATCAGGTAGCTGATCAGCACGCTTGGCCCGGCGAACCCGATCGCCAAACCGCTGCCCAGAAACAGCCCCGTGCCGATGGCGCCGCCAATCGCGATCATCGAAAGCTGATCTGTCGAGAGGCCGCGCTGTAAACCCTTCTCGCGCTCCGTAATCGTGTCGAACTGTGCCCCACCACTCATTCTTTCGAGTGTAGTGCAGGACGCTCACAACCCCGGCGCGCAGTCGTCGTCTTCATCGCGACGTTCCACCAACTCAATCGGCAACTGGTCCGCGCCAAACAGCCAGCAGATTCTTCGTCCACCGAGCGCCACCGCCGGCCTGGGATCTGAGATTAACTTGAGACCGTTTGCCTCCAGTCCCAAAATGGCGTCCTCCAAAGCTCCAGACGAGTAGCAAAGATGGTTCAGTCCATCCGCACGTTTGGTCACACCTGCCAGCTTGCTCCGCGGTCCATCCGGCGCTACGAACTCAAGGTACGTAGCCTCCCCCGGCAGCCGCAGAAACTGCACCAGCGCGGTCTGCACGGGATCATGGATCACGCCTGTTGCGGCTTCGTAACCGAAGCGAGCCGCATACGACGCTACACTCGTTTCAATCTCCTTTGTCGCATAGCCGACATGGTGAAGCCGAAGATTTTTCTGTTCGTTCATCCCTGAATCTCCGGCTCCAATGTACCCTAAGAACTTCCAAACTCCTGTTGCAAGATGGGGATCGCTGATCCTCGCAAAGGGTTGACTCGGGAACGGAGAGCAATCCCGTACGATGCTTGAACTCGGACAGAGGCAAAGAGAAACGGCGCGAGAAATCTTCCTTCGCGCACTTGAAACCACAACCGTTGCTGCCGCAGTCGAACGCACCATCTGCTGCGACGGACAGATGCTCTGGATTGCCGGCAGCGAGTACGACCTGTCGCTCTACAGCGAAGTCTGCATCGTCGCTCTGGGCAAGGCGGGCGCAAGCATGTTCGACGCGGTCGACGCTTTGCTGCCTGAGACCCTCAAGCTGCGGGCAGTGATCTCTTCTCCCGCCCCGCCAGTACGCACGGACGCCGACCTCCAACACTTCCGTGGCGGCCATCCCGAGCCCAATGCGGACTCTATCGCCGCCGCCGGCGCCGCGCTCGACCTCATCGATCAATCCGCACCCGATGCCCTCGTTCTCTTCCTGATCTCTGGCGGAGCATCAGCAATGTTCGAACTGCCGCTTGCTGCTATAACGCTCGACGATCTGATCGTGATGAACCGCCTCCTCATCGCGTCCGGCGCGTCCATCGCTGAAGTCAATTGTGTTCGCAAACACTTTTCGCAGGTCAAGGGAGGCCGTCTCGCCACCCGCGCCGGTATGCGCGAAAAGATCACGCTCCTCATCTCCGATGTGCCCGATACTGCGCTCGACGCCCTGGGCTCCGGGCCAAGCTTGCCGGATACCACGACCGTTACAGACTGCCTTGAAATTCTCAGCCGATACGCCCTGCTCGACCGCCTCCCCGGCTCCGCGCGCGCCGCCGTCGAGTCCGGCCTTCCGGAATCGCCGAAGCCAGACCACATTGCGTTTCAGCGCGCTTCGACTCACGTGCTTCTCAGCAACAGCACGTTCCTGGGACAAGCCGAGTGCATCGCCCGCAGCATGGGCTACAGCGTTGAAATCGACAACACCTGCGATGACTTGGACTACAAAGATGCCGCGCAATACTTGCTCGCACGACTCAAAAGCTTGCACAGCCCTGGCAAGAAAGTCTGTCTCCTCTCCGGAGGCGAAGTGACGGTGCAACTCCCCGACCACCCCGGCGTCGGCGGTCGCAACCTGCAATTTTGTCTCTATGTCGCAGCAGGAGACCTGCCAGCCGGCACAACGGTCCTCAGTGCTGGAACGGACGGCATCGACGGCAATAGTGTGGCCGCTGGCGCCGTCATCGACGCCACCACGCGGCTCCGTGGCGAGCAGATGGGCCTCCACATCGAAGACCACCTCTGCGCCTTCGATGCCTACAGCTACCTCGTCCCGCTTGGCTACGTCATCGCAACCGGCCCCACCGGAAACAATCTTCGCGACATCCGCATTCTTCTCTGGGAAGATCCGGCGCTCTGACCATCTTTCTCGCCTGACGCCACGACCGGTTAGCACTAGACACTGGAAATCCAAAGCAGGCAGGTAAGCGCGGACGACATAGGTGTCTCAGGCGCAAGCGTCAGCAAGGCCTTCTCCGCGGGCAGGAGCAACCTGACCGGGGTGTTGGCGCTGTCGTGCATCGTGATGGCGTGGATCGCACGCGAGTTCTCCGCGAAGACCATCGTCGGCTTCCACCTCTGGCAGCTGGTTGCGATCGCCGTAATCCTCTTTATCTCGGGGTTCTCTTCAAGTAGAGTGCTCGAACAGGTAGCATCCCAACACCCCGTATTCCTGGCGGCATGTCCCTTCGCGGCTCTTTTTCGCGCTGTTATACGTAGAGGCAGGAAAAGCGCAGAAATAGCGGAAGCAAGCTAAGTCCACCCCAACTTTTGAGTTATGCTGAGTTACATTCTCCTGAGTTCGTGCGGGCCTTTTGTAAGTCGCTCCATTTATAGAGCACATAATGGCGATCCAGCGAAAATCCGTTGAGCACACGGTCGAGAGAACCCCGCTGACCCCGCATTCGCCTGACGAGCCGACGGCCGACACCTGCCTGCGAAGCTCCGATTCCAGCCTCTCAGCCATCACGCCCACCGGACGCTTGCGCGAGAACGATATCCTCACCGGCCGTTTCCGCATCGTTCGATTCATCGCCGCCGGTGGCATGGGGGAAGTCTACGAAGTAGAAGATCGCCAGCTCCAGGGCGTCCGCCTTGCGCTGAAAACAATCCTTCCGCATATCGCCGCCCGTCCCGACATGCAGGAGCGCTTCGAGCGCGAAGTCCTGCTCGCACGCCGCGTGAGCCACCCAAACCTCTGCCCCATCTACGACATCTTTCACTGCCGCCACCAGGACACGGACCTCATCTTCCTCACCATGAAGCTGCTGCCGGGCGAGACGCTGTCGGCCCGCATCGACCGCGACGGCCCGGTCCCTCTCGAGGAGGCT
>CAZZYB010000064.1:0-12428 GCA_964658125.1 uncultured Acetobacteraceae bacterium
ATCCGGCAGACCTTGTCGATGAAGGCGAGCGAATGCTGCTGCTGCAACTGTTGCTGGCGTTGCTGGTCCTGCTGCGGTTGCGGGTCCATGCGCACCGGAGCATCTGGTGCCTGGCGGCGGGGTCCGGGCCGGGCTGAGTCGTTGGGAGTGGCGGGTACGGCCGCAGGCGTCTGTGGTGCCGGCTGTGCCGTTACCGGCGGGGTTTGGGCGGGCTGCCCGGGGTTGCGGGAGTTGTTGAAGCGGCCGTCCTGTCCACGGCCACCGTTGACTACCGGCGCCTGGTTGGGCTGTACGGGAGCAGTCTGGCCGGGCTGTGCGCCGCGACCGTTGTTGAAGCGCCCGTCATTGCCACGACCGCCGTCGTTGGGAGCGGCCTGCGTTGAAGGCACTGGCTGGCCATTGTTGCCGCGGTTGGGTTGTCCCGCGACGGGGTTCTGCTGCTGTTGGTTGGGACGGCCGCCGAAAGCTCCGTTGTTGTTGCCGTCGCGGGGGCCGCGCGGCGCGTTGGGGTTGCCGTTGCCGCGGTTCTCGAGGACGGGACGTTCCGCTCTCGGCGGAAGCGCGCGGGCCGGCGGACGTGAGCCCATCTGCTGTTGGGCTTCGACCGGAGGACGGTTCAATACCGGAGCGCTCTGATACTGGCGCGGGTCCACACGCACGGCCGACTGACGGACCTGACGGCCGCTGCCGAAGTCGCGCTGCGAGACGGCGATGGTTGCCACGGAACGGTTGGCGTAGTTTGAAGGCGCATTCGCATAGACGTTAGTGCGGTTGTTATAGACGTTGCGCACCTCCACCGTGTTGCGGTTGTAGATGTTGGTCACGTTGACGCGATTGACGTACCTGTCGCTGGAGCGATACCACGGGTGATACGCCTCGCGCGGGCCCAGGGGGAACCATGCGGCTACACCTCCGCCGCCGAGAGTGACAGAGAATCCTCCCCGCGCGAACGTGGGGCCACCGACGAAGACGACCAGCGCGGGAGAGTAGACGGGACGCACGACCTGCGGTCCCGGGACCCATCCCCAACGGTTGTTGAAGCGAGCCCAGCGGCCATAGTGGTAGGGCGCAAAGCCCCACGGTTCCGCGCCGACCCAGGTCCAGCCCCAGGGGGAGATGTTCGCCCAGTGGCCGTTGCTGTACGGGGCCCAGTCGGCTTCCACGCTGCGGGGGTACCAGACGGGGCCGTAGTCGGCGGAGTTGTCCCAGTCGCCGTAGCCGGCGAGGTCGTCCGCGCCGATGGTAGCGGGATTGACGTAGCTTCCTTCAGAAGCGAACGCCTGCTGATACATCGCATCGCGCTGGCTGGAGAAGCGGTCGAGGTCGTCGGGGCGCTGACGGCCGACGAACTGTGCGCGAGACGGGTTCGCGCCGCTGATTTGGAAGCTCTGGCCTTGTTGCAATGTCTGTTGGACACCGTCCGCATCGACGTGCGCCTGACCTTGAAGCACAGTCACTACGGTGACGTTGTCCTGCGGGAAGACATCGACGCGGACGTCGCCCTGTGACATCAGGGAGACGCTGGCGTTGGGCGTGTCGACTTCGGTGGCGGAGCTGGGATCGAAAGAAAAGGAACGCAGATGGAGGCTGCCCTGCGCGAGACCGAACTGCGCCAGTGAATCAGAAAGCGCGGTGACCGTGAAGTCCGTCTGCGCGCCGAGCCGGATAGAAAGCTGGCCGGCCTGGACTTCTCCACGGGCTCCGTTGTCAGTGTAGAGACGGTCGCCGCTGGTAAGCGGGTAATTCAATTCGGCAGCGCTGAAATCCTGCACGCCTGCCGACTGCAGCGACACGTTGCCCTGCAACACGCTGAGGCGTCCGACAACGGACGGCGGATCGCCCTGCTGGCTGTCGTAATTACCGGGATCCTGGGCGCGAACGGCAAGCGGGAAGGCCAGCATGGCAGCCATTGCGGCGAAAGTAGTGAAGCGCTCGAAAATATTGAAACGAGAGACGTTCTTGGTCTTCATGGATGCCAGCTCCTTCAAGCTTGGATGCAGCTCCTGCAGGCGTCGCGCGAAGTTCTTTCGTGCGATGGCCCCAGTGTGTAAACCCGCTTTTGCGCGAAAGGTGCGGAGAATTTTTCGTACATCCGATTCCTGTTCAAAACGGTTCAAATGGAACAAATCGCGGCGCCTGAGCGTATCCTGTTCCTGCCGGAATACGCGAGATTGCATCGCCACGCGATACTCCGCAGGAGACTTGAACATGCGTTTTATTTCTGCTCTGGCTGTCTCTTCCTTTCTGGCCTCGACTGCCTTGTCCGGGTGCCACGTCACGAGCCACAAGAACGGCGGGAACGACAACGTCGATATTGGAACGCCATTCGGCTCCATGCAGGTGAAGACCAACGACAACGTCGATACGATTGGTTTGGGAATTACACCGTATCCGGGGGCCCAGATGGTCAAAAAGGACAAGGATAGTGGCGCCGCCGATGTGAATATGAGCTTCGGCAGCTTCCACCTGGGGGTGAAGGCCGTGGCATACACCACGCCCGACGATCAGGACACGGTGATTGCGTTCTACAAGAAGGACCTGGGCCGATACGGGGTTGTGCTGGAGTGCGAGGGCTCGCGAACTGTGGGGCAACCGACGCGGACATCCGAGGGGCTCGCCTGCTCCGACGGAGCGCACAAGTCGGGCCACATCAGCTGGGACACCGACGATGGCGACAGCAACAGCAGCAGTAGCGACAAGATCGAACTGCGCACCGGAAGCAAGCAGCGTCAGCACATTGTCGCGGTGGAGAAGAAGGGCAACGCGACCAAGATTGGGCTTGTCTCTCTCGATCTTCCCCGGAACTTCCCGGGCGGCGACAATAAGGGCGACAACAAAGATAAGGACACGGATTAGCGGGTGTGTCAGGCGAGCGGGGTTTGCTCACACATCGCCGCTAGGGTAGCTTCGAAGAAGTGAATTATCGACTTTGCCATCGCTGTCATGCGGAGCTGCCTCCTCATGACGAGGGAACCCTGATCTATTGCTCCCACTGTGGAGCTCCGCTGGTGGTGCTGTCGGAGGAACTGCTGACGCAGGCCGAGGAGCAGGCCGGCGTTGAGGGGGCCGTGGCTGCTCCGGCGCGTGATGCGAGTTCGCCTTTATGGCGCGGGGCCATTCGTTGCGCGGGTCTTTCCGGAGCGATCACAGCAGCCATCATGTTGCTGTCCTGGGTGGTTCCCCCGGCCGTGCTGCTGACCATTTTCTGGGTGGTGATCAGCCCGGTTGTGGTGATTGGAATCTTCCAGGCGCGTCATCCGCTCGCTGCGATGACTGCTGGGTTTGGGGCGCGGCTTGGGCTGCTGACCGGGCTTGCAAATGGCCTTGTGCTGAGTATAGGAACGACTGTTTCGCTCGTCGTTGCGCGGTTTGGCTTTAATGCCATGGGACCCTTCGACAAGCAGCTGGACATGGTCTTCTCCCAGGCGCAGGAACGCGTGGCAGCACAGTCGCCGGCGGATGTGGCCAACTTCATGAAGATGTACTCCTTGCCGGAGTTTCGCGCTGGAATCATGCTGGCGTCGGCTGCTTTCGGGATATTGCTGCTGCTGACGATCACGACGGTGGGCGGAGCGTTTGCGGGCTTCGCACGATCGCGGGCCCGCTCCTGACATTCGCGAAAAGCACAGCCTCCGCTGCTATCATCCAAGCATTATGAGCGATGCCACTGCCCCCGAACCGAACACTCCCCGCCCCTCCAAGATGAACCTGCGCGAAAAGGGAAGGCTGATGTCCGCTTCCGAGATTGAACGGACGCTGGTGCGCCTGGCGCATGAGATTGTTGAGCGGAATAACGGGGCGAAGAACCTGGGGCTGGTGGGGATCAAGCGCCGGGGCGTGCCGCTGGCACAGCGTATCGCGCGCATGATCGAAACCATCGAGAAGGAGCCGGTTGAGACTGGCGTGCTCGACATCAGTTTTTACCGGGATGACCTTTCCACGCGGGACATCCGGCCTGTCGTCGAACCCGGCGAGCTGGGCTTCGACGTCAACGGTCGCGACATCATCCTGATGGATGACGTGCTGTACACCGGGCGCACGATCCGCGCGGCGCTCGATGCGCTGTTCGATCATGGCCGGCCCAAGAGCGTGCAACTGCTGGTGCTGATCGACCGCGGGCATCGCGAACTGCCGATCGAGGCGAAATTCATTGGGCGGATTATTCCTACGTCCCGACGCGAGATTATCGAGGTCAAGCTGCAGGAGATTGATGGTGATGAACAGGTGGTGCTGGTGGAGTTGGTCGACTAAGAGCTGAGAGCGTTGCGCCCCGGGGCATGTATGACGTTCAAACCAAGATGGCGTTCGAATGGATGAAAGTCCCTATCGTTGTGGAGCAATGAGTGTCCCTCCCGGATACAGAACGTTGCAATCAGGCAATCAATCGTCTTGCGGACCGTGATGCCTTTGGCGCGCAGGATGCGAAAGTTCTGCGCGGAGCCGGCGGCTACGTCCTCGCCCACTCCAGCGAGTATTTCGAATCGAAGCAAGTCTTCTCGCGTCTGGGCGAATCGACGATCACCACGAACTCCCTGTAGGATTTCACACAGAATCAAGTCTGTAAGTCCGAGACGTTCAGTGTCTAAATGACGGTCCATCCATTCAGTCTCAGGTGTGTCTGTGTCTGCCAGGTAATCGATCCATACTGTCGTATCGACGATGGTCACAGGGTCACCGGGATCCCGTATTGCGCCCCAGGCGAGATTGTTCGAGATCGCCTTCCCAAGTTACTTTGCCACGAAGCCGACGTATTGAGCTTTGCCCCTGAATCTTGAGCATGAGCTTTAACGCGTTTTCAACTGCAGCTTTCTTTGTAGGGATTCCGCCATTGCGCATCACTCTACCTATAAGGTCATCATCGATGTCGATATTGGTGCGCATACACCCTCCATGTGTAAAAATATCATATCTTTGTGTATCGATGGACGAGCCTATTTCTGCGGTTTGGTGGACTCGCGAATGATGAGTTGGCACGGCAGCTGGACGGTCTGGCGGCGGGGCTTGCCGGTGGATTCGATGCGCTTCAAAAGGAGTTCAGCGGCGATGCGGCCCTGGTCGACGATGGGCTGATCGACGGTGGTGAGTGGCGGGGTCTGATAAGCCGAGATGGGGATGTTGTCGAAGCCTGCGATGGCGAGGTCGTGCGGAACACGCAGACGCAGCGTGTAGGCTGCGCGAAGGGCGCCGATGGCGGCGAAGTCGTTGCGCGCGAAGACGGCGGTGGGTGGATTTGCCAGGTTGCGGAGTTCGAGCAGGCCGTTGAAGCCGTCTTCTTCTGTCCCGAAGGCCGGGCCGGCAGTTGTTCCGGCGGCCAACGCGGGGTCCGGCGTGATGTTTGCGGCTTTGAGCGCAGCGACGTACCCGTGGTAGCGGCGGAGGTGGGCAGCCTCCTCGGCTGAGGCGCCGAGAAAGCCGATTCGGCGGTGGCCGAGCGAGATGAGATGTGTGACTGCGTCGAAGGCGCCCTGGTAGTGATCGGCGGTGACGCAATCGATGGTGGGAATGGCGACGGGGCGACCGATGGTGACGATGGGAACGCCGCTGGCAGAGATGGTTTTGAGCGCTTCGTCGCCCAGCTGCGTACCGCGCGTTGCGATAAGAAGGCCGTCGATGCGGTGATCGACGAAGGCCTGGATCGCAGCGGTTTCGTCTTCGACGCCTCGGCCAGCGGTCGCGATGAATCCCGTGTATCCCGCAGTGCGGAGGACAGGGGTGATGCCTTTGATTAGCTCCGCGACGAAGGGGTTGGCGATGTCCGGAAGCATGATGCCGATGGCATGCAGACGGCTGCCGCGGAGCTGGCGGGCGAGCATATTGGGGCGATAGTTGAGCTTTCGGGCGGCGGCGGTAACGCGCTCTCGAACTTCATCGCTCACGTAGCCGGAGCGGTTGAGAGCTCGCGAGGCGGTCATGGGCACAACTCCCGCCATCGCGGCGACGTCAGCCAGGGTAGCGGGTTTCGAGCGAGCAGGCCGAACGGCTCGGCGAGGCCGAGGTAGCTTCTCAATGTCCGTGGTCATGGCGGAATGGTATCCGATGATTGCAGGACTTGGCGTGTCCTAAGATGTAACATTTGCGGGAAGTAACCCGTTAGCGTGCTAGCGCTCACATCTCTTTGCAGGGTGAGGCTTTACCGGCGCACTATTCCTTCTTCTTCTTGTTACGCGCCTTCACCTTGAACCAGATTGGAGAGCCGATGAATTTGAAGCTGTCTCGGATTTCGTTGGCGAGAAAGCGCTCGTAGCTGAAGTGGAGTTTGACGTCGCGGTCGGTGAACAGGACGAAGGTCGGCGGGGCCACTGCTGCCTGGGTCATGTAATAGATGCGAACACGTTTGTTCATCGGGACCGATGCGCGCTGGAAGTCGATCTTGTCGAGGAAGCGGTTCATCTGGCCCGTGGTGACGCGCTTGCGACGCTCGCGCGACACTAGTTCGACTTTCTTGAAGAGGCCGTCCATGCCCTTGTCTTCGGAGGCCGTGACGAAGACCATGGGAGCGTATTCGAGGTACTTCAGCGAGTCGCGGACCTGCTGCTCGTATATCTTCTGGTCGGCGGGAGGCTTGCCGTCGAAGAGCCTCATGCCGTCGGGGCCGACTTTGGTCATGAGGTCCCACTTGTTGACGACGATGATGACCGAACGGCCGGACTCGTGAGCATATCCGCCGATGTTGGCGTCTGCCGCGGCGATCCCCTCCCCTGCGTCAATGACGAGGAGAGCGACGTCAGCCGCTTCGAGGTGCTTGCGGCTCATGATGACCGAGAGTTTTTCGGCGAGGAGTTTGGTCTTGCCCTTACGGCGAATGCCGGCGGTGTCGATGAAGCGGAAGCTGTGGCCGTCGCGCTCAACGACTTCGTCGACCGCATCGCGCGTGGTGCCGGCGATAGGCGAGACGATGGCACGGTCGGTTCCCGTCAGCGCGTTCAATAGCGTCGATTTGCCGACGTTAGGGCGGCCGATGATAGCGACTTTGGTCTCGCGCAGGACGTGCTCGCCGTGGGAGCGGAGGCGGCGCTCGGGAGCGCCTTCAACGGGAGGCTCGGGAGGCGGAGCGAGTTCGTCGTAGCCGCCGTCCATGTCTTCGAGCTCTTCTTCCTCGATGCCTTCCATGATGTCGGTAGGCGGCTCTTCCTGGATGGCTTTCGCGCGCAGGTCTTCCTGGGTGTTGCCCTCTTCAGGCAGGATGGCCCAGACGTCGTCGAGCAAATCGCCGATGCCGGAGCCGTGCTCGGCGGAAATGGGGACGACGTTGCGGAAGCCGAGGCGGCGGAAGTTTTCGGCGGCGGCGTGAAGCTCGGGCGCGTCGATCTTGTTGACCGCGAGGAAGACGGGCTTGCCGCCGCGGATGAGCAGGCGCGCCATTTCGATGTCGGGCGAGGCGAGTTCGGTGCGGCCGTCGACGACCATGATCGTGGCGTCTGCTTCTTCGAGCGCGACACGGGCCTGCCGAAAGATTTCAGCCGGGATGAGGGCTTCGTCGTCGGGGACGACCCCGCCGGTATCGACGAGGCGGACGGTGCGTCCGTTCCACTCGACTTCGCCGTAGATGCGGTCGCGGGTGATGCCCGGCTCGTCGCCAACTATCGAACGGCGGGTGCCGGTGAGGCGGTTGAACAGCGTCGACTTGCCGACGTTGGGGCGGCCGCAAATGGCGACCAGCGCCATCGCTGCCTGCGCGCTGCCGGCGCCGGTCGTGGCGAGGGTGAGCCGCTCGGCGAGGTACTCGGCTTCGCGCCACTGCTCGCGCTCGACGGCTTCGTTGTCGAGGGCGTTGGTGATGGTGCGGCCGGCGCGGAGGGCGGGGATTTTCTTTTCGCGCGGGCCACCCTGCGAGCGGTCGGGCTCCTGAATGGTGCGGTCGGAAATAGTGCGGCGGCGCTCGTTTTCAGGGCTGCGCGTGGGGATGAGCTTGGCCTTGGCGGCGGCAGCTTTCTTTGTGGCAATCTCTTTGCGCTTCTTGGGAGACACGGCTCCGGTGACCGCTGTGACGCGGGGAGCGTTCTTGCCCTTCTTAGGGCGCGTGCTGGCCTGGCGGTGCTTTTTGCCTAACCGTTTCTTCTGGTCGCGCTTCGGTGCCATAAATCCTCAACTACCATGGTCGCACGTTACAGCGTGGTGTCCCGCGCCGGCATGATCAATAGGTGGCCCGCGTTTTGATTTCCGGCTGGGCGAAGAAACGGCGGATATCATAGACGACAGTCCCGATGCCCGTCGTCTCCCTTCATCCCGAGCAGCATGTGAGCGAGCAGAAGCTGCCGACACTGCACGATTTTTTTCATCCCGGCGGTCTGCTGGCGAAGTCGTCGCTGGCGTTTGAACATCGGTCGGGGCAGTACCTGATGGCGAAGGCGATCGAGCAGGCGTTCGCGGACAAGCGGCACCTGGTGGTGGAGGCGGGGACGGGGACTGGCAAGACGCTGGCGTATCTACTGCCGGCGTTGCGCCGGGCGCGGGAGCAGCAGCAGCGGATCATCATTTCGACGGGCACGAAGAATCTGCAGGAGCAACTTTTCTTCAAGGATGTGCCGTTTCTCGAAACGATCCTGGGACCCCTGCGCGTTTGCTATATGAAGGGCCGCGCGAACTACGTTTGCAAGCAGAAGCTTTACGCGCTCCGCGACAATCCGCTGCTGAATGGGCTGGAAGAAATTTCGCAGTTCAACGCAGTGCTGCAATGGGAGCGGGCGACGGAGACGGGCGATCGCGCGGAGATTGATACGCTGCCGGAGCACTCGCCGCTGTGGCACAAGCTGGATGCGCGCAGCGAGGTTTGCCTGGGGCAGACGTGTCCGAACTGGGAGCCTTGTTTCATTATCGGGATGCGGCGGAAGGCGCTGGAATCCGACATCGTGATTGTGAATCATCATCTTTTTTTTGCGGATCTGGCGATTAAGCTGCAGGCTTCGGGAGCGCCCGATGCGGGGATTCTGCCGGAGGCGGCGGCGGTGATTTTTGACGAGGCGCATGAGCTTGAAGATGTGGCGAGCAACTACTTTGGGGTGGCGCTGTCGAACTCGCGCTTCGATGAACTGGCACGCGATACGGAGTCGATGCTGCGTGCAAAGGGTGCCAGCTCGTCCTCGATCGAAAGTGCGACGCAGACGCTGCGCGAGCGGTCACGGCTGTTCTTTTCGTCGCTACCTGTGGGGCCATCGAACCTGGGGCGGTTGGAGTTTACCGAGCGCGAGGATTTTCTGGAGGCGCGTGGTGATGCGTACATTGGAGCGACGAATGCGCTGCAACGGCTTGAGGGTGAGTTGGAGCGGCTGCGCGAGGTCGAAGAGGCTGCGGGTTTGCGCAAGCGGGCCGCGGACATTCGCAATCATTTGAAGTTTTTGTTGGAGTCAACCGATCCGAACACGGTGTTCTGGATCGAGCGGCGGGCGACGTTGGGATTGCGTAATGCGGCGCGTGGGGACAGCGCGCCACAGGCTTTCAATACGCATCTGCAGGCGACGCCGATTGATGTCTCGAACATCCTGGCTGAGACGCTGTTTGCGCATTATCCGACGGTGGTGCTGACGTCAGCCACGCTCGCCGTTGCGGGTGCGGACGGCTCGCCGAGCTTTGAACACCTGAAGAAGCGCCTCGGAATTCCGTTTCCGAAAGAGCTGATGGTGCCGTCGCACTTCGACTACTCGAAGCAGGCGCTGCTGTATCTGCCGGCGCGCATGCCGATGCCGCGCGATCCGGACTTTCTACCGCAGGCGGCGGAGAAGATTCGGCGGGTGTTGGAGATAACGCGGGGGCGGGCGTTCTGCCTTTTTACGAGCTACGCGCAGATGCGCGAACTGCATGACCGGCTGATTACGCAGGTTTCGTTTCCGCTGCTGCTGCATGGAACGGCGCCGCGGCATGTGCTGCTGCAGCAGTTTCGCGAGACGCCGAACGCGGTGCTGTTTGGGACGTCGAGTTTCTGGCAGGGCGTCGATGTGCAGGGCGAGCAATTGAGCTGCGTAATTATCGACAAGCTGCCGTTCGCCGTGCCGTCGGACCCTATCATGAAGGCGCGGACGGATGCGATTACGGCGGCTGGTGGAAATGCGTTTACGGAGCTGCAGATTCCGCAGGCGGTGATCACGCTGAAGCAGGGGTTTGGGCGGCTGATTCGGTCGCTGTCGGACCGCGGGCTGCTGGTGCTGCTTGACCCGCGGGTGAGGACGGCGCGGTATGGGAAGACGTTTCTGGATTCGCTACCGAACTATCGGCGGACGGACGATATTACGGATGTTGAGAAGTTCTTTAGTTAGATCGCGGCCTGTTATGCGCCGAACTGGCGGAGGTGGTGATCGAGGTGTTTGTAGGCTAACTCTGACCACTCTTCGGGCGTCATCTTTCCGAAGAAGGGGTGTGGTTGTCTGGTGCAACCGGTGGGTCCTGCGGTGGCGAACTTGTCGATGAGCTTGAGCAGGCGCTCTTGCTGGGTGGTGAAATCGGGATCCCCATTGATGCGAAACTCGGGCGCCGAGGGTGAGTCTCTGCGCATGGGAGCGTCGTTTCCCAGGGCGAGGCGCTTTACGATGGGCCCGATGATTCGGCCGATGAATATTCGCGGTACCTGAAGGTCTCCAGTGGCGGACTCCATGCCTCGGCAGCAGTGCTCCAGGGTTTGGGCGACGGTCATTTTGCCCCATTGGCGGGCGCTGTCTGGCCGCAGGGTTGCGACGCGTGCTTTCACTTCTGCGGCGGTCTCCGGTTCGTAGAGATTCTTCATGCGGGAAGTTTACCGTAGGTCGTGTTCAGCATTTTATTTGTGTGCCACGTATTCTTATGAGGGTAGGCACATGGGACGCAACCTTTACATTCTCGCCGGTACGCTCGGGTTTCTCGCGCTGGTGTCGGTTGGGCTTTCGTTTACGAATATTGCGCAGCAGCCCGGGTCGCCGGGCGATGTAATGCTTTGGCGGACGACGGGGATTGTGCTGTTCTGCATTGCGCTGGTAGTTGCGCTGGCCGGGATACTGTCCGCGCTGTTCGAGCAGGCTGAACGGCGCGATGCGGAAGCGCGACGGCAGCGGCGCAAACGCTGACTGGCGCATCCTCGGTACAATGGTTCTTGGCGCTGAATGCGCTGCGGGGATGGAGCCGCATCATGCAATGTTTGAAGTGACAGTACAGGCGGGATTTTCGTCCGGGCACTACCTGCGCAATTATCGCGGCAAGTGCGAGAACCCGCATGGGCACAACTATAAGGTGCTGGTGACTCTCGCGGGCGAAGAGCTCGACGAGGCTGGACTGCTGCTCGATTTCAAGCTGCTGAAACAGGTGCTGCGGCCGACGGTCGAGTACCTGGATCACCAGATGATCAACGACCTTGAACCGTTTACGACGCTGAATCCTTCAGCTGAAAACCTGGCGAAGTATTTCTACGATAAGACCGCCGCACAGGTGAGCGAGATGACCTCTGGCCGCGTTCGTGTGAAGGATTGCACGCTGTATGAAACCGACACCAGCTTTGCGCGCTACCACGAGTAACAGCCGTATACTTGGAGTGAGGACGGGGCATTTGATTACTCTCGATCTGGCAGCCGATCAAGAATTTTATCTACAGCAGCAGGCCGCTGAACGTGGGCTTTCCGTCAATACCTACGCAGCGCAGCTCCTCGCCAATTGCTGCGAACTCCTGCGGCCCAAACCGGCCAACGACGCCACACGCGCGCTCCGCCAGCAAGCCGTGGAACGGTTGATTCGCGCAAGTTCACGCCCGGACGCTCCCCGGCTCAATCTACCCGAAGGTGTGACATTGCGTGAGTACATACACGAAGGGCATCGCTATTAAATGTCATTGATACTGGACGCGTCTGCGACCGTAGCTTGGGCCTTCTCGCCGGAAACGTTCACCGTGGCGCAGCCCGCCCTGATTCACATTCAAAGGGAGCACGCGATCGCACCCGCTCTGTGGCAGTTTGAAGTGGCGAGCGCGATGCGAAAAGCGGTCAGGGATGGCCGGCTTTCCAGTCAACAGTCTTCGTCATTCCTCGCCGACCTCCGCACGCTCGATATCCGACTTTCCTTGGTTCTACCTACGATTGAACGTCTGATAGACGTCTCTGAACAGTTTAACGTGTCTACCTACGATGCTGCCTATCTGGATCTGGCTCTTCAACTAAGCCTGCCGCTTGCCACACTAGACGGAGACATGGCGAACGCTGCACGCAGGGCGGGTATCACCTGCTTCCTATCGGTTTAACTTCATGCACCTTATTGAACTTTACAAATCGGTCCAGGGTGAGAGCTCTTTTGCGGGGGAGCCGTGCATCTTTGTGCGGCTGGCGGGATGTAACCTGCGCTGCGCTTGGTGCGACTCGGAGTACACGTTTACCGGGGGTAAGCCCTTCAGCGCGGATGAGATCGTGGCGCAGATTGCGGCGCTCCAGCCTTGCACGCTGGTCGAGTTTACGGGCGGAGAGCCCATGTTGCAGGCGCGC
>CAZZYB010000065.1:0-12415 GCA_964658125.1 uncultured Acetobacteraceae bacterium
CCGAGCGCGCAGGTTGCGAGGAAACTGCCGCCCGTCGCAGGTTTCACCAGCAGCTGCAGAGCGCCGCGCTCCATGGCATCTTCCTCGCCCGGGACGCGCATGGGGTACATGAACTGGCGCGCCGGTGCGATCAGGGGCGCTGACTGGAGGATCTCGGCAGACCAGGTTTGGGGGAAGACTTTCATACGTTTCGGAAGTGCTCCCAGCCGCGTGCTTCCAGTTCCGAAGAGTTCCTTTGATCGTCGATGAGCACAATACGGGGCTGTCCCTTCTGTGTCGGAACAATACGCCCGATCCGCGTGACCGCCACACCGCCGAGCGTCTTCGGCATTCGCGTCGAGGGGCGGGCGGTGAACAGCAGCTCGTAGTCTTCTCCGCCATGCAGTGCCGCCTGGAGCTGCTCCGCCGCCGCGAGCCCCTGGGTCTGCGAATGCAGCGGCAGGGTCAGGGCATCCACTATCGCGGACACGCCGGACGCCTCGCAGAGATGGGCCAGATCCGTCGAAAGGCCGTCACTGAGGTCGATACAGGCGGTCGCCAGTCCTCGCCGCAGCAACGCTTGCCCCGCTGCCAGCCGAGGTTCGGGAAAGAGGTGCGGTCCCGATTTCGCCGCCTTGTAGCGCCCCGACTTAGCCGCCAAATGCTCCAGCTCCACACTGGCACCGCCGAGCGCTCCGGTGCAGTACAGCAAGTCTCCCACTCGTGCTGTTGACCGCAGCAGCGCCCGCCCAGCCGGTGCAGCGCCCAGCAGGACGATATCCGCGATCACGGCGTCGCCGGGAGACTCCGAAGTATCGCCCCCTGCAAGCGGGACTCCGTGCGCTTTTGCGAGCCCCAGCAGGCCGTCCAGAAATCCGTCCACCCAGGCGGCGTCCCGGGCTACCGCTGCGGGCAGTGCGAGCGACAGAAACGCCGCCAGAGGTCGCGCTCCCATGGCCGCGATGTCGCTCAATCCACGCGCCAGGGCGCGGTGTCCGATGGATGCGGCGGGATGCCAGTCGCGTCGAAAGTGGCGGCCTTCGAGTGACAGATCCGTGGTGACGACGATTTCTTCGCCTGGCCGGACGCGCAAAATCGCGCAATCATCGCCAATCCCCATCCGAACTCCGGATCTGTGGACAACTCCGGCACGCGCCCGGATGTGTTGAATCAGCGAGAGTTCTCCCCCACCCGGACCTTCCGGTGCGCGCTTTGACTGCGTCTTTTGTTGCACTTTCATCGTCTTCAGAATAGCGCCAATGGTTGCCGCTGGCCCTCCGCTCCGGTAAACTTGCCAGAACGCTGTTCATCGGTATTCAGCGCCTGACAAGAGGGGGCGAAGTCCTCCCGTCAATGTTCTGTCCTCGCCCCTGGCCGCGCGAGTGATGTACCATCAGCAACCCGATTAAGGGCCGGTTCAAGACCTTCATGAGCATCAGAAAACGTTCGATCGTGTACGTCACAAAGGATGAAAGCGGCACCGTCGACCGGGTCGCGATTCCTATGCGCTACGTGTACGTGTTTGTGGCCGCGGCCATAACCGGAATGTTCACGATCGCAGGTCTGGCGGGGTCTTACAGCCGCATGCTGGTCAAAACCGAGAGCATGAACAAGCTCCGCGACCAACTCGCGATGACCCGCACCGACTACGCCCACCTCGAAAAGAAAGAGCACGAGAAGGATGTGCAGGTTGCCAGTCTCGGCTCCCTGGCCAGCGAAGTTTCAGCGATTTACGGCCTCACGGCGGGCAAGCTCAATTTCACCCACGGACACTTCGGCGGTGCGAAGAAGGTTGTCGTTGACCCCAAGGCTCCGTTGAAGGACGAGACGGCCAGCTTCACCGACGACAGCTACTACCACTCGCTGAACACGTTCTACGCCCTGCGCGACACCGCCGAGATGGGCGCTCTTCGGCCGCAGATCGACACCAACCTCGGCGTGCGTTCTACCCTGTCCGGTTTTGCCGCGATGGACGATGCAGCCGGCTCCAACGTCCCCGACATGTGGCCGATCCTGGGCCGCGTGAACGACGGCTTCGGCCAGCGTGTCGACCCGATCCTGGGTGAGGGCGTCGGCGAGTTTCATAAGGGAATCGACATCGACGCGCCGGACGGTACGCCCGTCCACGCCCCAGCAGCGGGGCGCGTGACGATGGCCGGCATGGGCAACGGTTACGGCCGCGAGATCGAAGTGGATCACGGCAACGGCATTCGCACGGTCTACGGCCACCTGTCCGGATTCAATGTATTGTCGGGGCAATCGGTGGTCAAGGGCCAGGTGATCGGGTACGTCGGCCACAGCGGCCGGGCGACCGGATCGCACCTGCACTACGAAGTCCAGATCCACAATACGGCCGTCAATCCGCACCGTTACTTGAAGACGACGATGGCGCAACTCGGCGGCGTCAGCACCGCGGGTCTCTAAACTCCAGTTCTAGTTTCGCGGCTAGGCACGGCTTTGGTTTCGGTCGGGCATAGGAACGGGACAGTGGTGGTTGAGGCAAAGGTGTAAGGATCCTTCGAACCATGAAAATCGTAGCCCGAGTGTTATGTTCGTGTATCTGTTTCGCCAGCCTCGGATGTGAGTGGTTCCCGGAAGCCTCATTCGACCTGGCTGACAGTTCCAGACTGCCCAAGTGGATCGTACTGCCTTCCAACCTTAGGCGGGCCGATGTCACTCTCACGATGAGTTATTACTCAAACGCTACGAGTCGAACTGCACGATTTGTCCTCCAGGATCGTAAGAAGAAGGAACTACAAGTCGTTAACGGGAAGCTTGAATGTGAAAAGCCGCTTGGGTCGAAGACGGGACCTGATCACCCTGTGATACCGTATCCCGGGTTCGAAATCGTAAGGGCCGATGGTATGACGGAAGTCGTCGAGCACAAGAGACCGGAACCATTGTTTTATGTATCTGATGATCTAACGGTGCTGAAACAATTTGAACGGTCAGGTTGCGGTCAATAAGGAGACCGTGCCACCTAAACGAAGGTCTGGTCCTTGATTAGGATGGCTCTGATCCTGTGCCCGCCAAAATTCCATCCGGGTCAACAGTGCACAGTCTTAACGGTTAGCCGGCGAAGATCCGCTCTTCTGTCTGCATCGAGCGGGGGACTGCAAGATTGTGGCAGATGAGAAGGTGCATTGGACACTTGTGCTGCCCCCTTGACACGTATCGCAATTAGCGATATACATATTGCAGATCGCAATATGAAACTCTCAGACAAAATGCGGTATCTGCGGGAAGTGGAGGGCAGCCTTCGCGGCCTGGGTCGCGCGATGACGCAGCAGGAGCTGCTGCGCGCCATTGCCGACGAGATGAAGGCGCCACTCTCGCAGAGCTATCTTTCGCAGATCGAAAGCGGCGCGCGCCCGCACCTGACCAACACCACTCGGCTGCTGCTGGCGAAGTTCTTCAAAGTTCATCCCGGCTACCTGGTCGACGACCCAGAGGGCTACCACGCGGAGCTCTTGTCGGACCTCGGCCTGGAAGACAAGCTGGACCTCTGGCTGATCGGCGGGGCGGAGCGCTTCCGCCGCGACCCCGAGCTGCGGCGCGCGCTGCTTGCTGTCGCCAAGCACAACGACTCCCGCTGCTGCCTGCTGCTGCTCGAAAGCATTCTCGAAACGCCGGCGTTGGCCGAGCGGCTGCTGGAGTTATTACGACCGGGAGCGGGAACGCTCTGCGCGACACCCCAGCCGCAGCCTGTCGCGAAGCAAGCGGCCAAAGAGCCCGCAAGAATTGCAAGAGTCTCAAAAGGAGCCAAGTCATGATCGGCGCACTGGATTGGAACTCGATTTACCTGACATGTTTCGTGTTGGGCCTGGTACTCAGCCTGGTGGCCTTTGCAACGGGCGTCGGCCACTTCCACATCGGACACCTTCACTTCGGCCACGGGCACCTCGGCACGGGCCATGTCGGCAAATCAGGAATTACGCGCGCCCACGGCATCTCGCCCTTCAACGCCTTCACGCTGCTGGCGTTCCTATGCTGGTTCGGTGGCTCGGGTTATCTGCTGAACCGCTATAGCGGGTTGGTTGCACTCTTCGTGCTGGGCTTTGCTGTTTTGTGCGGCCTGGTCGGCTCCGCGCTGATCTTCGGATTTCTGACACGAGTCCTGTTGCCCATGGAGCGCACGCTCGAGCCTTCGGACACCGAAATGACCGGCGTCACCGGCAAGCTGAGCGGAGGCATCCCGTTGAACGGTGTAGGCGAAGTTATCTTCTCGCAGAACGGTTCGCGCCGTGCTGCTTCGGTTCGCTCGGATGATGGCACACCCATCGAGCGCGGCACTGAGGTTGTGGTCATGCGATACGAGCGGGGCATTGGATACGTTCGCCGCTGGGCGGAGTTCGAAGACGGTTTGATGGGCGGCCACGATGCGCCGCGTATCGAGGACGCGACTACGAAGGATTAGCGACGCCTCTGTCGCGGCTGTTCAGCAGTGAAAGTTTTGTACGTACTAGAAAGGGAGATATGCCGAACGTAACTATTATCGTCGTTGGATTGGGAATACTTCTGATCCTCATCCTCATGGTCATGATGGCGCGGATGTTCCGCAAAGCCGGACCGAATGAGGCACTCATCATCTACGGTTTTGGCGGAGCAAAGGTTATCAAGGGTCACGGCGCCATCGTGTGTCCGGTGATCCAGCAATGCAAGGAACTGTCGCTCGAACTGATGAGTTTCGACGTCGCTCCGCAGCAGGACCTGTATACCAAGCAGGGCGTTGCGGTCACCGTTGAAGCGGTTGCACAAATCAAAGTCCGTTCCGACAATGAGTCGATCCTGACCGCGGCCGAGCAATTTCTGTCGAAGACTCCACCGCAGCGCGAGGGTCTTATCCGTCTCGTGATGGAAGGCCATCTGCGCGGCATCATCGGTCAACTGACGGTGGAGCAGATCGTCAAAGAACCCGAAATGATGGGCGAGCGCATGCGCGCCACCTGCGCTGAAGACATGTCGAAGATGGGCCTTGAGGTGATCAGCTTCACCATCAAGGAAGTCCGCGACAAGAACGAGTACATCACCAACATGGGCCGGCCGGACATTGCGCGCATTCGCCGCGATGCGGAAATTGCGTCGGCGGAAGCCGAACGCGATACGGCCATTCGTCGCGCGATCGCCTTGCGCGAATCGGCAGTTGCGAAGGCGGCCGCTGACCAGGAACGCGTCCTCGCTGAAACCATGTCGCTGGGTAAACAGGCCGAGGCGCAACGCGACCTCGACATCCAGAAGGCGCAGTTTACCGAGCAGTCTCGTCGGCAGGAAGCCACGGCTGACAAGTCGTACGAGCTGCAGACCAACGTCATGCAGCAGCAGGTCATCGCCGCGCAGGTGAAGGTGCAGCAGGTCGAAAAAGAAGCGCAGGTCAAGGTTCAGGAAGCGGAAATTCTGCGCAACGAGAAAGAGCTGATTGCGACCGTGCTCAAGAAGTCGGAGATTGAAGCCCAGCGCATCGGCAACATGGCGAACGCCGAAAAGGCGCGCACCATCGCCGAAGCGGAAGGTAAGGCGCAGGCCATCCGCACGCAGGGTGAAGCCGAGGCTTCGATCATCTTCCAGAAGGGCGAAGCCGAAGCCAAGGCGATGAACGTGAAGGCTGAGGCGTACCAGGAATGGTCGCAGGCTGCGGTTGTCGACAAGCTGATCACGAATATGGCGGAGATCGTTCGCGCCATGGCCGAGCCGCTCAACAACATCGACAAGATCACCATCGTCTCGACAGGCGACGGCAACAACGTTGGCGCCAACAAACTGACCGGCGAGATGACGCAGATTGCGGCCCAGGTTCCCGCGCTGTTCGAAGCGCTGAGCGGCATGAAGATGAGCGACCTGATGTCGAACGTGAAGCAGATGGTCGCACGTCCTAACGGCTCAAGCGGCACGCCCGTGATCGAAGCGGATACGGATAAGAAGTAACACAATCGGGTGCCCCGTTCATGACAACTCCACCGTCATGAGCGGGTCGCCACCGAACACGAAGGAGGCACCACATGGCACTCATGGAACGAGTAGCAACTCTGCTCCGCGCAAATGTAAACGACCTGATCGACCGCGCCGAAGACCCTGAAAAAATGCTGAAACAACTCGTCCTCGACATGGAAAACCAGTTGCTCCAGGTCAAGACGCAGGTGGCGATCGCAATCGCCGACCAGCACCTGCTGGATAAGAAGCGCGCCGAGCATGAAACGCAGGCTGCCGACTGGAAACGCAAGGCCGAGCTTGCTGTATCGAAGCACCAGGACGAGCTTGCGCGTGCTGCGCTCGAGCGCTCGCTCAGCCATCAACAGATGGGCGAGGGCTTCGCGCGGCAGCTATCGGAGCAGAACGCCGAGGCTGAGGCTCTGCGTGCGACGTACGCCAAGCTGCAGGGCAAGTTGAAGGAAACCGAGAGCCAGTGCGAGATGCTCGTGGCGCAGCACCGCCGTGCGCGGATGGTCGGCAAGGCAACCGCGGCGCGCAACGCAGCCGAGGGCAGCACGACGGCGCGGACGTCACCGCTGGGCCGCTTCAAGGCCCGCATTCAGAACGTCGAGGCGGAGAACCACGCTGGCAAATCGCTGCTCGAAGGCGACACGCTGGACGACCAGTTCCACGTGCTCGAACGCGATGAGCAAGTGGAGCGGCTGCTGGGTGAGTTGAAGGAAAAGCAGGGGCGCATGCTCGAAGCAGGCTAAGGCTGCTTCTGCACAACGCAAGCTGTGAGGGTCATGCTGACCGCGGAGACTTACGCGGTCAGCTTGCCATGAAGCGCGCCGAGGGTCGGCTAGACTGGACGTATGCTCCGCACAGTCAACGCCACTCGCTACATACAGCCGCTTCGCGAAGGCGGTTCGCTGCCTGCGCTGATCGAAGCCGACGACGGGCGCATGTACGTGGTGAAACTCCGCGGCGCCGGGCAGGGAACTCTGGCGCTCGTTGCCGAGTTGGTTTCGGGCGAAATCGCCCGCGCTCTCGGCCTCAATGTGCCGGAGCTTGTGTTGGTGGAAGTCGATGCGCTTTTCGGCAAGGCGGAACGCGATCCGGAAATTCAACATCTTCTTCGCGCCTCGACTGGAACTAATATCGGCCTGGCGTTTCTCTCCGGATCGACGATGTTCGATCCCGCCGCCGGCGATTCGACGGAGCCCGCCACAGCCTCGCTGCTGGTCTGGCTCGATGCGTTCACGCTGAACGTTGATCGAACTTCGCGCAACGCCAATCTCCTGCTGTGCAAGGCGCAGCCCAATGTGTCCGCGGCGCTTTGGCTCATCGATCATGGAGCGTCGCTCTACTTCCATCACAACTGGCCGTCGGCGCAGGAAAAGGCGCTCGCGCCCTTCACGCAGACCAGTGACCACATTCTTCTGCGCTCTGCGACAGAACTTTCTGAGGCTTCGGCGCTCGCGCACACGCAACTCAATGAAGACGTTTTCAGGAAGATCGTGGCGCAAATTCCGAATGACTGGCTCGCGGTCAAGGGAGAGGACGCCACCGCGCAACAGCGGCGCGATCAGTACGTCGAGTTCCTCAGCACCCGCCTTCAGCATTCGCGTATCTTCGAGGAGGAGGTGGAGCGTGCCAGAGCAAACAGCCTTTGATTACGCGGTTGTTCGCGTTGTGCCGCGCGTCGACCGCGACGAGTTCGTGAATGCCGGAGTCATCATCTTCGCTCCGCAAAAACGCTTCCTCGCGGCTCGCGTTCACCTTGACGAAGAGCGTCTGCTGGCGCTGTGGCCGCGCGTCGATCTCGACCAGATTCGACGACACCTCGAGGCGATACCCCGCATCGCCGCCGGAGAGGCCGATGCGGGCCCTATCGCTGCCCTATCGCAGAGCGCGCGGTTCCATTGGCTTACGTCGCCGCGCAGCACGGTCATCCAGATTTCTCCGGTCCGGACAGGTCTGTCTGCCAAACCGGAGACGCTTCTCGATCACCTGACGAAGGAACTCGTCCTGCTGGACGACCCCATCGCGGCGGCCTGACTATTTGCCCACATAGGTGACGCGCCACACGCTCCGTGTGCCGTCATCCGTGACAAACAGGCTGCCATCCTGGCCGACTGTGACGCCGACAGGCCTTCCCCAGACTTCGCCTTCGGGAGTCACGAAACCCGTAAGAAAGTCCTCGTACTCGCCAATGGCTTTGCCGTTCTTCATCGGGATGTGGATGACTTCGTAGCCCGCGCGGTTCTTGCGATTCCACGAGCCGTGCTCGGCGGCAAAGGCATCGCCGCCAAAGGATGCTGGAAACTGCGTCTTCTGTTCCGGGTAGAACAGCATCTGCAGCGAAGCCATGTGCGGCTGCACGAGCACGTCCGGCGTGATCACCTTCGAAGCCATATCTACGCGCTTGCAATTAGCGGCTTGCGCGGCCGTCAGTGCGGGCGCCTGCAGGTTCGGGCCTGTGCCGTTTGCGCAGGGCTGCGGAAGACGCGGGTCCTGGTGTCCGCCCATGTAATACCACGGCCAGCCGTAGAAACCGCCTTCTTCGACGTGGGTTACGTAGTCCGGCACTAGATGATTGCCGAGGTTGTCGCGCTCGTTCACCGAGCACCAAAGCTGCCCCGTGATGGGGTTGATCGCTTCGCCCACGCAGTTGCGGATACCGTGTGCGTACACTTCGAGGAACTTGCCCTCCGGGGTGTATTCGAGAACATCCGCGCGGTGAAACTCGCGAGCGCTTGTGTCGGCGTCGTCCACGTTCGAGGCGGAGCCCACCGAGACGAGCATGTGCTGGCCATCTTGGGTGAACACTACGTCGCGCGTCCAGTGGCCGCCGCCGCGCAGTTGGGCAAAGCCGGGAAGCTCTGGAACGATCTTTTGAGGAGCTCCCGTAGCGACCAGATCGCCGCTCTTGTAGGGGAAGCGTACGACCGAATCAGTGTTGCCAACGTACACCCACTTGGGGTCCGGGCCGGCGGGATAGAACGCAATGCCGAACGGCAGATTCAGGCCGGTGGCGAAGGTGGAAATCTTTTGAGCCTTCCCATCGGGGCCGATGCTGCGCAGGACAAAGATTTTGTCGCCGTGGGAGTCAGACATAAAGAGGTCGCCGTTAGGCGCGGTGCGGATGAGTCGGGGTTCGCGGAACGTGGATGGAGCAGCGGGCACAGAAGGCGCCTGGTTGTTGATGGAGGAGGACGCAGCCGTCGGCTTGAAATCTCCACCGGCGTACAGCGTGACCTTGAAGCCCGGAGGCGCGATCGGCCACGCGTTATCCGGCTTGGGGACGATGTGGGGGCCGTTGTTCACCGCTTCTTCCGGATTCGGCGCAGGCAGATCGGCGACCGTGATCTTGTGGCGAACGCCGGGGTTCTGCTGGTTGTAGTCGGTGAATGCGGCTTGTCCGGTCAGCACCGTTTGCGCATGCGCGGCGAAGGCAACGGGAAGGGAAGCGGCGATCAGGCAGGCAGTCAGCTTGGACATGGTCATCTCCAGAAGGATTGTACGCAGGGTTGGATGCAGTCTAGCGTTTTGAGGCTGGCACCACCGCGGGGGCCGGGGTTACGGGCGCAGGGGCATTCGCGGCAGAGGTCAGCGATTTTACTTCCTCGGGCGTCGCGGCGGCGGTCAGGACGGCGCGGTCTTTGTGGCGCTGAACTTCAATGGAATCGACGAGTTTTCGCATGGCTTCCGCGCCGGGCGTTTGCGCCGGTTGAGCGCTTTGAACGCCGCGCAGAATGCCAAGCAGCGTCGTCATCGTCTCGACAGTGTGCTGCGCTGTCTCGTCGTTCGGCGCAATTTCCTCTACTTTCAAATGGATGGACCCGCTATAGCGCAGGCTCGCGACAAGGTCGGTGTCTTCGGTCAGTGGAAGCTCGAGGCCCATCAGCGAAATGTGGCCGTTTTCGGAAAACGGCAGACCGATGTGCCCAATAGCCCAGGCCTGCGAGAGCAGCGGAACCTCCGTGTAGCGCGCCGCCAGCAGCGACGATCCCGGCGTCCACAAACCGGATGCCCGATGGCGATCGAGGATGGAATGAATCTGCTCCGCGGTGGGCATGTTCGAGGCGGCAATCGTGTCGTAACCGACCTGCGCGATGCGAAGGCTTCTGCCCTCAATGGGAATCGTGTAGATGTCGTGTCCCGCGTAGTTTTCGCGCGCGCTGGCGATGCTGGCGAGGTAATGCGCCAGCTTCATGCCATCAAAGCGCCCTTCGAACACCTCGGAGTACGCGACCGGACCATTAGGGCCCTTTGGGTTCGCCATGCGATGCAGAGCGAAGGCCACAGCATCGAGGTCGCGCTCCGGCAGGATGCCCGTGGCGTCGACAAAGCGTTGATAATCGGCGCTGCGCACTACGGGAGTCGCGTCAAAGTGCGTCGCCGTCCGCAGGGTCTTCAGATGCACATAAACAATGGCGTCCGACTCCGGCAGCAGGCGCGCGGCTTCAGGGGGCGCTTCCTTGCGGAGAATCAGAAGGATAGCGAACGCAATCAGCAGCGCCAGTGCAATCCACAACGACTTGTGAGTTCGTTTTCGCATCCACTACTCGACGATCGCGAACGTATAAACCTTGTTGACGGTGATGCCGGGGGGCAGGACGCCGTACTCGCCTTTGAGAATGTCCAAGGGCACAGTAAAGGTATACATCTGCGGCGCGATTTTTTTCGGGGTGAATTCGATTTCGTCGCGCTCGGCGCCACTCTGGGAGTGAAAGACTCCACCCGTAGTGGCGCGAAACTCGCGTCCGTTAGACTTGCCACGAAAGCGAATGAAGTCGTATTCGGCTGCGTCCACACCGGAGGGCGCATAGATCAGCACTTCGAGCGCACCGGCCAGATGCAGCGGTGAATGCGAGCCGTAGACGAAGCCGTTAAGGTCCTGCTTGACGATGCCGTACGTGAGCGTGCTCTTTACCCAGCCGCCGGACTTCTGGATGGCTTTTTCGGTCTTGAGCGGGACCCACTCGCCGTTCTTGTCCTTGTAATAGACGCCGTTTTCGTACAGCGTCTGTCCGCTGCCTGGAACCACGCCGATGACCTTCGCGTCGTCCGCAGAGCCTTCATTGCGATGCAGCGTGCCCAGGGGACGGCGGGCAGTGACTCCCGCGCTCTTGGCCTGCATGGCGGCAATGACCGGCTGCGAGACTCCAGCCTGCTTCAGCGCGATCAGGTCGTCCGGATTCAGCTCGAACTTCGTGGGCTGCGTCTGGATGCTTTGCAGGATGATGACTTCTTCAAGCCCCGCCTTGGTCATCTTGATGATGGAGTCGTTGGTAATGAAATTCTGCGCAGCTTTCGAAACGTCGGGGTTGCTCTGGAGCGGCCCACCATCGTCGCTCTCCTGGGCAGACAGCGCGCCCGCCGAGAAAACCGCAAGCGCGACCAGCAAGATCAAGCGTCCCCATAAACTCTCCGGGGTGCGCGAAAAGGCCTTCATGGAACAAATCCTAACACCCGCTGTTCGTCCTCCGATGCAATCTGCCGGACCGCCCAGCGAAATGCTCTTCCAACCCGAAACGCTCATGCGAAACCTCAAAGAATTCCAATCCTGAGTCTTACCCGGAGCTATGTACAAAAACCGCGGTAACTTGTCCGCCGCCAGGCGTACTCTGATAGACGTTCGTCCCGCGATTTCTCACTACAGGAGAAAACACCATGAAGATCATGCTGCTCGTAGGAACCGGCCTCGTCGGCGGCGCACTGATGTTCCAGATGCCTGCTACACCGCCCATGAAGATGGGGCTGTGGGAGTCAACCATGTCGACCAAGATGTCCGGCATGGACCTACCGCCCGGCATGTCCATGCCCAACACGAACATGAAAGTGCGCGCCTGCATGACACCCGAGAACTACGCGAAGAATCTCGGCGCTTCACAACGCCAGAAGGATTGCGTGCGGTCGAATGAGGTTTGGGCCGGCAACCATTACTCCTTCGACATGGCCTGCAAGAGCGGTAACACCACCGGCCACTTCGAAATGACGTTCGAGTCGAAAGAGAGTGGCCACGCCGTCATGCACATGAGCATGAACCCCGGCTCGGGCCACACGATGCAGATGGATATGACCGTCGACTCGCACTTTGTCAGTTCGGAGTGCGGCAGTGTCTCGCCGGATAAGCCCGAGATGATGCGGTAGTTGAAGTTGCGGTCCGCGAGGCTGTGGGTCAGTTTGAAAAGAGAAACGTTGCCAGCCAGAAAGCAGCGAAGATGAAATAGATAAGCACGAACGACGCCACGGCAAGGACTATTTCGTTTTGGATCCACCGCATCATCCCGCCATGCTCTCAGGCCCCAGAGAATGTGGCAAGCAAAAAACCCCTCCTACAGTGGCCGCGAATTGAAATAAGGGGCTGTGCATTGAATTGAACCAGGACACTGCCGTCAGGTCAAGCGCCTTTGGTACAGTCCGCGTGCTGTGATAAAGTTGTCTCTGTCTGCCGCGCAATCGGTTGGCATTTCTTCGCAGTGTGGGCTGGCGTAGCTCAGCTGGTAGAGCACCTGATTTG
>CAZZYB010000066.1:0-453 GCA_964658125.1 uncultured Acetobacteraceae bacterium
TAAATATTTGTTCAGAAAGGCAAGCTCACGCTCGTCCGCGTCCTTGCGGTGCTCGCGTTGCTGGAAGCCGTGTCCTTCATTTGGGTAGGTGATGTAGCTGAAAGTCTTCCCTGCTTTCTTCAGCGCGGCCGCGAACTCCTGCGACTCCTGAGGAGGCACCTGGGGATCTTCCTCGCCATGCAGAATCAGCAATGGCGTCTTGATCTGCGCTACATCAAAAAGCACATTCGCTTTGCGATAGATGGCTGGCTCCTTCTCGGGCGGGCCACCCATCTTGGTCTCCCAACGAATGGCCGAGTTGCGGTTGGTATAGCGCAGAAAGAGAGCGCGATCCACGACACCGAACTTCTCGATTCCGACGGCAAAAGTATCCGGTAGCTTGGCAACAGCATTTGCAACGACTGTGCCTCCATGACTTCCACCGGAGATTCCAACCCGTTTCGGGTCGGCGAG
>CAZZYB010000066.1:463-9252 GCA_964658125.1 uncultured Acetobacteraceae bacterium
CAAATACTTTACGGATGCGGCAATGTCATCGATTTCTCCACCGCCGGAATCCTCAACATTGGCATTGCGGAACCTCTCGCCGTAGCCGGTGCTCCCACGGAAGTTTGGCTCCAACACCACGTAGCCCTGATCGGCAAGAAAGAGCGCCCACGGGGAAGCACTTAGTGTGACCTGTCCCTCAGGCCCCCCATGCGCGAGGATGACAGCCGGATAGCGGAGGCCGCTCTTATAGCCCACCGGTTTGTAAAGGATGCCGGCGACCTGCAACCCATCCTTGCTGTTGTATCGCACAACCTCCGGTGTGATACCGAGGTTTTCGAATTTCGAGTGCCGCACCTCGCCTACAAGTTGCGGAGGGGAGTTGGCGGCGACACCTGCAAAGTAATTGGAGGATGCGCCTAAGGTCGTTCGCAGTGAGAAGGCGAGGCTCTTGCTGTCCTGGGACCACTGCGGCTCGCCTTCAATGCCATCGAGATTCGTCAGCCGATGCGGTTCACCTCCGCTCGCCGGCACCAGCCAGATGTGCCGCTGCTCAGCGATGCCTCGGTTCGACTCAAACGCTATCCACTTACCATCGGGCGAGTAGATCGGTTGCTCATCCTCACCTGTTCCGAAGGTCAGTTCTTTTGGCTTGCCGCCCTTGGAAGGAATGAGCCATATCTTGTCCCAATGAGACTCCTGGAGAACGACGGCCAGCGTGTTACTGTCTGGAGACCATGACGCTGTGTTGATGGCCCATGCACCGCCCGGATCATTTTTTGCAATGTACAGGTCGAGCGCCTCACCTGACGCAGTGCCCTTCTGCTGGTCGAACGGCAAGACCTTCAACTTGCCCGAGAAATACTCCCTGGAGCGCTCGGTGTAAGAGATGCGTGTGCCATCAGGCGACCAGAGCGGACGGGGATCGAAGCGGTCCGAAGAGACGGCGTCTCCCTTGTCCGGTGCGATGTTGACTGCAATGGCGTCGGCGCCGCGATAAATCTCGGTGGCAGCCAGAAGGTTTCGTACCTTGCCGTCTTCACTGACCACATACAGCTCGTTGTAACCCTTCTGGCCAGACTCATAGAGAATCCACCGGCCGTTGGGGCTCCACTGCGGGTAGTGATCGGTAGCGCCACGCGGGTCGCCGGGGCCTTTGGCATCGTGTGTAATCTGGACTGCGTCTCCGCCAGAGATCGCCGCAACCCAGACGTTGCCTTGGCTGACATACGCGACGTGCGAGCTATCGCGAGACCACTGCAGTTCAGTCTTTGGTCCAGCTGCGGGGTCCAGAACTTCCGGACCGCTACCATCGACTGCAGTCAGGACAATTTGTCCGTTCTGTTGGCTAACGGAATACCGGCCATCGGGGGAACGAAGCCCCTCCGCGCCGCCGCCTCGGCGTCCAAAACCGCTGGAAACGGGGTTGAGGATGTCGTCCAATGTCAGAGTCGTTGTTTGCGCCATGGCTAGCGTTGGCGACAGGAGCAAGGCTCCTACGAAAAGCTTTCGCATAATATCTCTCCATTTCTTGGGCTCGACTCGTTGCCTCGTTTGTGCGAAGCAGCGAGTCGAGGAGGTTAGAAAACGAATTTGCCAAAAACCACGAGCACTCGGCCCGACACGATGGCGCCTTGTCCGGTGCCGTAGATGCTGGTTGGCACGCTCACGTCGGAAGCGATGGTGCCGAAGGTGCTCCCCTTATTCACGTCGGAAACAGGCACCGCGAAGTTCGCGTGATTGAAAAGGTTGTAGGCGTCCGCGCCCAGTTCGAAGCGGCTATGCTCTGTAACCTCAATTTCCTTGGAGAGCTGCGACGCCACAGAGAAGAAACCGGGTCCGCGGAAGCTGTTCGGCTTCGTGTTGCCGAAGCCGCTCTGTGCAGCTGCCGTTGCAAAACTAGCGGTAGTCAAGCAGGCTGCGTGGACAGCCGCGTTACCGCAGTGCGTTCCGATAACACCGGGGTTGATAGTGTCCGCAAGAATCGTTCCGCTGAAGCTGCTGGACAGCCCATGCGTACTGCCGTTGATGCCACTATCCGTAACCGTGAACGGTCTGCCACTGTAGAGATACAGCTTGCTCCCCAGCTTCCATCCCCCTACGCTTCGGTTCAGGAGATGGTTGCTGAACTTGGGTGTGGCATACACGAGATCGGCGGAGAGGTTGTGACGCGTGTCAAACGAGGTTGGCCCGTAGCTGTCGGTCCGGTTACCCGTGGGTATAAGCGTTCCCTGGGAATAAGCAGTTGGATTGTAGATGTTTGTCAGAGCCAGCGCTTTGCTCCAGGTGTAGCTGATTTGTCCCTGAAAGTGATACGCGAAAGCATGACGCTCCAGCAGAGTAAGACCTTGATACAAGGAGTAACCAGTGTCATAGATCTGCGTGACAGTCGAGAAGCGTGGATCCGGATTGCTCTTCGCTAAACCACCAAAGCCGCTGGTAGACGAACCATTGGCTGCGGCGTTCGTGAGCGGTTCGTTGAAACCGTGCGTACCACTGTATGAAGCTGATACGACATCGTGTCTGGTGAGTGGCTGCTCCACCTCCAGGCTCCACTCAAGCACCTTGATCGTGTGGAACTTGTCCGGATTCACATACAGCGTTGGCGTGGCGAAGTTCGGTACGGCTGCCGAAAGCTGGGCCAGCGTGCTGCCGCCGGAGAATCCTGCCTGAAACGCATTCGCGGACGCGAGCGCATTGGCTTGCGAGCTGCCCGCGTCAGCGGTCAGGCCCACCGTTCCGGTTGTCACCTTTGGAATGAACTTGTATGGAGCGTTGCCAAAGACGTTGGCCGCAATGCTGGCTGCAATCGTATTGGCAAACAGTCCGATACCGCCACGCACGACAGTCTTTCCTTGACCAAAGGGAGAGTAGGCAATGCCGAAACGCGGTTCTGTGACGATGCCTTCAAACTGCTTGAAGTCCTTGTCTATGCCCGTCTGCAGCGTTGCGTTATAAGGAGTCGCGGCACTAGCCGAGTATCCGTTTGCGAGGAACTCAGTATTCGCCCGCGAGTAGCAATTCTCCTTGCACCACGGGTTGCCCTGATACTCGAACCGAGCTCCAAACGTCACATTGAGGTTGCTGCGAAGCTTCCATTCGTCCTGGCCATAAAAACCGAGCGAGTCCACTCGGATGTGCACTGAGGGAAGCACCGGAAACGCCTGCGAAAAGCTGTTCAGGTTCTTGGAGTCGGTGACATTGCCGTTGGCAAAATCAAGGAGATTGCCGAAGGCGTACGTCCCGATCACAGAGCCGCTCTTATTCGCCGTGCTGCTGATGCGATTGTTCCGGTTATTGATGCCAAATTGCAGGGTGTGACGACCGCGCGCCCACGAAAGGTCGTCGATGATACCGAGTTGCTGGCCCAGCCTCCCATTCGGCAGTGTTGTCGCCGATGCCTGAAGACCGTTGTTACCCGCGCCGCCATCGGTGAAGGAGAAGCCTACAGGCAACCCAGCCTGCGCTACGGCGAAGTTTGCTGGACCAGTGACTGCCGAATAGTAGTTCCCATTCAGGATGAAATTGTTTACAAGCTTTGGCGTGATGACATAGGTGTAATTCACTTGTGGGATCACCCACGGCTGCGGACTGATATTGCTGAAGGCCGGGTTCAGCGGGCTGGTGCTGCTGGCCTGTACGCCATAGTCGCGACTGATGTGGAAGTAGAGTTTATGCTTCGTGTTGATGTTCCAGTCCACACGGCCATCGACGTAATACTCGGTGTTCAGGCTTGAAGCGGTCGTCCTGAACGCAACAGCGCAGGGTAGGCCGCTGGTTCCGCCGAAGGCAGCCCCGCCCCCAGCAGGGACAGGCGTTCCAGAGAAACCCTTGTTGCCGCAACCTTGATTTCCTGTTCCATCCTGTAGTTGTCCGCTGCCGTTCGTGACAGGGATGGCTCGGCTCACCCCGGGAGCACCGTTGTATAGCTTGAACAGCTGCTGATAGTACGGCAGAGCCGACCCGGGAACATTCGCAAGGACATATTGCTGAAAGGCGGTTGAAGGCAAAGAAACCACGCCACTGCTCGGCAATGCGTAACGCAAACCCTCCGTGTTCACGAAAAACGAGAGCTTGTCATGAAGGTCGACAAGGTGTGGGAGATAGACCGGCCCACCCAGCGACGCCGCATACTGGTTCGCTGTCGCTCGGCCACGTGGCGTGCCGGATTGATTGTTGAAGTAATCGTTGGCGTTCAGAATCTGGCTGTTGTAGTTCTCTACAAGATTACCGTGGAAGTGGTTTGATCCCGACTTACTAATGTAGTTAACCTGCGCACCGGCCTCGCGACCATATTGCGCGCTGTAGGCATTCGTAATAACGGAGGCCTCCGAGACATCATTTGCCCCAAGAGTGTTGTTGCTCGACCCCGACTTGTTGTTCAGGTTGTAGGGCTCGACAATGTCCGCGCCGTTGACGGTGAACAGCACCGAGCTGAAAGGGAGTCCATTCACATTGAAGTTTGTGTTGCCACCACCTACATTCAGCCGAATCCCTGGCGTGCTGAAGGCGATGTTGGTAATGTCACCGCCATCGACCGGCGTGTTCTCGACATACTCTTTGCTGTACGACGTCACATTGTTGGCATTCTCTGTCTGCAAAAGACTCGAGCTGTCCGTCACATCGACAGACTGCTGCACGGAAACGAGGCCCAACTTCAGGCTTACAGACTTCTCCTGCCCAACGGCAAGTTGCAGACGTACAGGACTTGCGCTCTGCGAGTCGGCCTCTGCCGTGATCAAGTAATTTCCTGGACTGAGAAACGGGAAGCGATACTCACCCGCACCATTGGAAGTAGTCGTACTTACAGCGCCAGTCTCGGTCTGAGTTGCCTTGACTGATGCCTTCGATACAACAGCTCCACTTGCGTCGGTAACAACGCCCGTAATGGTGGCGCTGGTAAGCGTCTGGCCCAACACAGGCAAGGCGGCCGCGCCAAAAAAAGCAAGTAGCAAGAGCAGGACTCGGGAGAGATTTCGTCGTTTCATGGCTTCCTCAAAGCCGCAGTGATGCGGCGGGAAAAGGCATAACGATCGATGGAGCGCATAGGAATGCACTAACGCATGGCACACGGCCTGCGCGACGATCGACAGCGATGGAGGGGATGATTCGACGTTAGGGGCGAAGCTCAGACGACTGCGGGGCGGCAGATGCTCACATTGCGCACCATCGCCCAGACGGAATGAACCAATGCCATCTCAACATCAAATCAATTGTGGGGAATGTAGTTTAGGCGCAACAACGACAGCGAACTCCGACTGACAAAAACATGCCAGGGACCTCAAGCGTCATCCTTTGAAAATCGCACATGCAAGAGATATATCACGAAGTGAAGGGATCGCCAATATATCTTCGCTCAGTATCCGTTCACTCACATTCCGGTTGAGAAAATTCGCAGAGTCGAGGCGCACTACAAGTGAAAATATTCACTATTCATGCACGTGTTGCCTCGCCAAAACTCCGTCCGGCCCGGATACTCGGACGTTTTATCGGTTAAGGGCATCTCCCGCGGCCGTAACCGACCATCCTCTAACACCGCTACCCATCGGTTTTTCCTCTCACGACAGGTGCATTGGCAGAGAACTGGCTCGTATTCATATGCGGGTCGACAAGGCATTCCGTGATTTGCAGAGCGCTCACAACGCCGGTTCCCGTCAGTAATCCTCCCTGAAACGGAGTATCCGATCCGGGCCGTATTGCTCTCCCCGAACACCTGCTCTGAAAGCAGATGCGTGACCGCATTCTTAGCAAAGCCGGAAACCCACTAAGGCCATTTAGAATGAGGCATTTAGCGGTCGAAACCCCCACGCACCTGCTTTTTCAAGACAGCAAATGTAGACGATTTTGTAGCTGTCAAAGCCTCACAGAACCACAAGGATCAACAACTTGGATCGTTCCCGCCGCATCCAGCGCACAATACCGGCTCTACTCGTCGCCCAGGTCCACACCGATCACATACGCCTGCGTTGTGACCGCCTCCTATACCCGCTTCGCTATTCTCATCGCTGCCTCCCCCTATTCGGGCTCTGCTCAGCGAAAGACTACTCGCTGGGCCCATCGGGCTTCAGACAGCTACATTTCTATCTACAGTTGTTCAAAATCGCTTTGTTGGAAATAGCGCACACATAAACTGGAGCCGAGCATTCGAATCTTTGAAGGGCGAGTCCACCCACCGGGTCACCTGCACTGCCTTTCCAGCTCGACAAGCTACGTCTGACCGCCGAAGTCGCCGTTCAATCCGCGGCCGCGGTCAAGTGAAGCGAGTCACCGTCTCGTGGATTGGAAATATCTTTCCGTGATCTCTAAGCGGAGTGCCCGCTGGTCTCTCGCAGGGATGCTGTCTTATCCTGGACACTCGGATCGTTGAGGAATTTCCAGAGCATCCCATTACCTTGGCTATTATGGCAACGTTCCAAGCGTGTTGCTCGCCGCAGCCGCGGAAATCGGCGTAACCCCCGGAACTGCTGCGCCAACGATCAAGCTGATCGTGCCTGAGCTTGCGCTCCCAGGCACACAGTATTGGCCGCAGCTAGCGACCCAGAGGTTGCCGGATCCGTCCACCGCAATTGCGTTCGGGTAGAGGAGATCGTTGCGCAGGCCGGATGCAGGGGACAGCGGCAGACCCGCATTCGTGAGGCCACTGATGCTGTTGCCTGAGTTGGTCACCCAGGCGTTGCCAGCACCATCGATTGTGATGGCGTTTGGAGTGGTGATGCCTCCGCCAGAGTAGGCTGAGCCACCTACGAGCGTCCCACCGCTTAGCTGAGCCACTGTATTGTTGCCGTGGTTTGCCACCCAGGCGTTTCCATTGTGGTCCAGCGCGACGGCGTAGGGGAAGTTCAGGCTGGCGCCCTGATAGCTGTTGGCTGTGTCCAGTGCGCCCGCCGCTGTGAAGCCAACGAGAGCGTTATTCGCCGGGCTGACCGTGAGAGCATTTCCGGTGGGTGAGACTGCGACGCTTACGGGGTAGATAAGGGTTGGGGCCAGCAGGGTGGGGAGCGTTGTGTTGCCGGCGGAATCGAGTTGCGTCAGACTGCTCCCGAGGGAGTTGGCGACCCAGGCCTGGTTGTTTCCGCTGAGGGCTATCGCGTATGCGCTGTTGAATCCGGTGCTGGTGAAGGTGGATGAGGACTGGCCGCTTGGGGCGAGCAGGGTAACGGTGGAGGGATTTCCGGAGCCTGAGCAGGCGTCGCCGCAGTTGGCAATCCAGAGACTTCCGGTGGTGCCGATAGCGAGCGAGACGGGCGCGTCAAGCCCCTGCGCGCCGAAGCCGGTCGCGCCCGAGAGCGGAGCGCCAGAACCGGCGCTGAGCTCGGTGATGGTGTTGGTTGCGTTCGCTACCCAGGCATTTCCGCTGGCGTCGATGGCAAGAGACTGTGGTGTCGCGATTCCATTGCCGGTGTAGGTGATGGCTACGGTCCAGTCATTGGGAGGGGCGGAAAGTGTGGGCTGAAAGGGCGGCGTGGGACCTACGAGGTTCAATATTGGAGTCGGGCTGATGCCGGGATGATGCGCCAGATTAAGCGCGGCCTGAAGCGTATCGGTCGGTACGACGCCGTTGAAGGTTGTGGCCTGGAACAGCATGGTGCATGGGGACGACCCATTGGAATTGATGCAGCTGGCCAGGGCGTCGGCCAGGGTGTAAAGCTCGGCCTGCGGGATCGCACCGTTGCCGGCAGGTGTTGCGAGAGGCGAAAGGCCGCTGGTTGTGTTGACGAGGATCGCTGCCGTGTTGAAGGCGTTTGAGATGCCTGTGAAGTTTGTCGTCGATGACCCGAGGTGGTCGGTTGCGGTCATGAAGCCGGCAAGACTATAGGCCGCTGCTACTGTTGTGACCTCGTTCATCTGCACGAACACGTTGGCTGCGTTCGCCTTGAGTGCGGCGCAGTTTCCAAGGGCAGCCACGATGGCGATGGCTGTATTGTTCGTACCGGCAGCCAGTCCAGGGTTGCCACCCATGGCCACGAGATACACCAGGCTGGTTGGGGTCGGGCAGTTGTAGTCGCCTGTAACGCTGAAGGTGCCGTCGGCGCCGCTCAGCACATAGCCGCGGTTATTGCTGTCCACCAGCACGCCCGCGCCAGTGAGAAGCGACGTAGAGACCTGTCCGTAGCCATTGGTCGCAGCAGCGAAAAGGTAGACGCTTGAGTTGGAGACTGGCTGCTGGCCTCCGTGGAGCGAGCCCGAGATCACACCCCTCGATGAGACGGGCGAAGGCAGGCTTTCACCCACGGAAGATTTATTGATAGCCATGCCGCAGCCGGTGAGAGCTACGGTCGTGCATGCCGAGAAGATAGCGAGGATGAGCCTTTGAGAGAGCATTAGCGGAACCTCACAGAGGCTAGATTTGCCGTACTTTGCAGGTTGCCGTTATTGTCGGTCGCGGTGAGCAGACCCACGATGACGCCAACCCCCGTCGGCGTGAAGATGACCGCTACGGTGCAACTGCTGCCCGCGCTGTACATATTGCCAACCACGCAGGAGCCGCCGTTCGTTGTGGCAAAGTCTGTACCCGGCGCGCCGAGGGTCGTGGTGCTGAGCCCACCTAGTGTGAAGCCGTTAGTGAAATTCAGAGTAACGAGTGTCGGCGCCGATGAGATGCCCTGCGGCAGTGTCCCCGTGCCGATGCGGAAGATCGTAGGAGCCACTGGAGCCGCAGCGTTGAACGTAGCCGTAACCCCCTGCGCTTGGCTCATCGTCACCGAGCAGCTTCCGGTGCCGCTACAAGCCCCGCTCCAACCCGCAAACGTAGAGCCAGTCCCCGGCGCTGCGGTCAGTAGTACGCTCGGGCGCGTGCACCCAGGACTCCG